>CAZEIC010000036.1:0-24652 GCA_964512175.1 uncultured Oscillospiraceae bacterium
TTTCATGCCCTTGCGCAGGTAAATGGTGTATTCGGTGGCGTCCTCGTTCACGTCATAGCCTTTGGCGACGTTGGGCTCCACCGTGCCGTCGTTCTTGAAGCGGAACAGCGGCTCTTCGGTCATCTTGCCGGGATTCCATTTGCTGGAATCCTGCGCGATGGTGATCGCGTCGCCATACTGACCGATCTCGATGCCGGTTTCCACCATGACATCCCCCGCTGCCGGCAGGCGATCCTGCACGGCGGGCAGATCGCCCGCCTTGACCTTCTCGGCGAGCACGGGCGCTTCTGCATATGCCGCGCCTTCCGCGCCGGCGAGCGCGGGCAGGCAGCCGCACAGCATGACCGCGCACAGCGCAAGGGCAATGAAGCGGTATCCCTGTTTCCTCATTACTGGTCCCTCCTCCATATCCGGCGCGCAATGTACGTTCGATCCAGCTCCATGTATAATCGGGCATCTGTTATGTTCTTTCAGGCGACCGATTCAGAAAATACATGGGGCATATGGTCTTCATGTTTCCATTTCGCGCCGTTTTCGGGGCAAGTATACCAGACATTGCCGGGAAGAGCAATGTATATAGCACGCTGATTTATGTAAATTCAGGATGTATTTTTGCGCTACTTGATCGCGCGCAGCCACTTGGCAGCGGCGAGCGCCGCGCGGTTACCGTCGCCCACCGCTTTGGCGACCTGCAGGGGCGCGCCCGCGATATCGCCCGCCGCGAACACGCCGGGTACGCTCGTCATGCCGTCCGCGTCGATGTGCACCGCGCCCTTGTCGGTTTCCAGTTCGGGCAAAAGCTGGGTCAGCGCGATGGCGGGGCGCAGGATGAACACCGCGTCCACCGGGTGCTCGCCCTTGTCGGTCAGGAGCGCGCGCACATGCGCGTCGCCGAGGATCACCTTGGGCTTTTCGCCGGGGAACGTTTGCACGTTACACACGCTTCGCAGGAATTCTTCTTCATCTTTGTGCTCGCCTTCCATGATGAGCGCGACGGTCTTTCCCTGATACAGCATGCCGTCGCACGTCGCGCAATAGCTCACGCCCGCGCCCAGCAGCCTTTCCTCGCCCTCGAACGACCGCACGCGCGCCGCGCCTGAGCACAGCAGCACGCAGCGCGCCTCCACGATGTCGTTCCCGGCAAGCACGGTAAAGCCCTCGCCCGACGGCAGGATACGCTGCACGATGGCGCGCGAGAGCGTCGCGCCCGCTTCCCGCGCCTGCTCGCGGAAGCGCGAGAGCATTTCCGCGCCCGATACGCCGGGCATGCCGGGATAATTGTCCACGCGCGGCGCTTTCTCCAGAGCGCCCTCGCCCGAGTACGCGATCTGCACGGAGAGATTCCTTGCACGCGCCGTCAGCGCCGCCGAGCACCCGGCGGGGCCCGCGCCCACGATCAACATGTCCTGCATAGCGTTTCCTTTCCCGTCACAGCCTTGCGACGACCAGATTGCCCGAGGCGTATTTCTTCAGCCCCAGCTTAAACAGAAGGTACGCAAGCGCCGTATACGCGCAAGCGGCGAGCAGCCAAATCGGTATCCAATACAGCGCTCCCCCGCGCGCGAGCTTGAGCGGCACGTGCACGATGAACGCCGCCGGCACGACGGTGTACATCAGAAACCGCGCGAAGCCCTGATAAATGCCCTCGGGGTAAATGCCGAAATTGGTCGTCAGCTCCATGGCGAACGACCCTGCGTCGCCCATGTCGCCAAAGAAGAACGCGAGCGAACCGAACATCACGCCGACCGCGACGTACAGCGCGCCGCCCAATACCACGGCGATTACAAACCAGAAAAACGCGAGTGCGCCCTGCCCGGTGAGCAGCATGAGCGCGATGCCGTACACGAAATCGCCCCACGCCGACAGCTCGGTGCGCGCGCAGAGCATCGATAAAAGCGGGTTCTTGGGCTGGAGCAGGTAGGTATCCATCTCGCCCGTCAATATGATCTGCGACATGCGGTCGACGTTGCCAAAGATGATGTGCGACGCGCCGTACGCGGACGAGAACGCCGCCCAGACGAACATCATGTCCCTGAAATCGTAGCCGCCGATGCGCCCGCCGATCTGCTCGAAGGCGATATACCAAAAGAAGATGAACGTGCAGTTGTTCAGCAGCATGCCGAACGCCGACAGGAAGAAGCTCGCGCGGTATTCCAGCGCGCCCGACAGGTTGAGCCGGACATAGTGACCGAGCAGCCGAAGCGTTTTTCGCATGGTCAGCCTCCTTGCCCCTGCAATGCGCGCATGCCGGAGCGGTACATCGCCGCCGACAGCAGCAGCGACAGGGCGATCCACAGCAGCTGCATTGGAAGTAACTGGAAAAACAGCTCCCACGAGAAGCCGACGATCAGCCGCGCGGGCGCCCACGACACATACGAAAACGGCAGGCAGCGCGCGACGGTTTGCAGCCAGCCCGGCAGGAACTCCAGCGGGATGAACGCGCCCAGCATGAACACCAGCTTGGAATACACAAAGTACAGCCCGGAGTTTTCCTCGATGCGGAACGCCGACAGCCCGAGCGCCATGTTCCAGCACAGGTTGATGGCGATGCCGGCAAACAGCGAAAGCAGCATCGCGGGCAGCGCGTAATACGGGAAATCGGGCAGCGCGCCCACCGACACAAAGCCCGTGACGAGCGCCAGCGCGCCGAAGCACACGAACTTGAACGCGATCTGCCCCGCCGCCTGCGCGAGTTGGAAGCCGATAAAGCGGTACGGGCGCAGCAGTTGATAGACGATCTCGCCGTTCTTGACGGCGTTGGTCGTATCGCGGAACGCCGTCGCGCGCGCGCCGTAGGCGATCAGCTCGGTAAAGCACAGATACCAGATGATTTGCTGGAACGAAAGCCCCATCACGCCGCCGCCCGCGTAGATCGCGCGCCAGAGGTTAAAGAACACGAACAGGAACACGGCGTATTGCAAAAGGCTGGCAAACAGCCCCGCGCGGTACGTCAGCGCCGATTGCAGGCTGACGCGCGCGACCGCGAAATACTTCCTCATGGCTCGCGCCCCTTTCGGAAGATGGACGCGATGACCTGCTCCATCGGCGGGTCTTCGACCGTCACGTCAGTCACGACCCCCTGCGCGACCAGCCAGCGCATGCAGTCGTCCATGGCGACGGCGTTCGTGTCCACCGCCAGCCGCGCGGCGTTCTCCGAGCGCTTCTCGACCGTCACGCCGACGGGCGGCGCAAGCTCCCCGACGCGCTCGAAACGCACGGAGATGACCTTGCGGTCAAAGTAGTGGCGCTTGAGCTCTTTAACGGGCGTATCCAGCGCGATCTCGCCGCGGTCGATGACGACCGCGCGGCGGCACAGGCGCTCCACGTCGCCCGCGTCGTGGCTGGTGAGGAACACCGTCACGCCGCGCTCGCGGTTCATTTCCAATATGCGCTCGCGAATCTGCTGCTTGACGATCACGTCCAGCCCGATGGTCGGCTCGTCCAGAAACAGCACGTCCGGCTCGTGCAGCAGCGACGCGGCGACCTCGCAGCGGATGCGCTGCCCCAGCGATAGCTTGCGCACGGGCGTTTTCATCAATTCGCCCAGCTCGAAGCGCTCGCAGAGGTCGCTCACACGCTTTTTGAGCGCGGTTTTGTCGATATCGTAAATCGCGCCGAGCAATTCAAAGCTGTCCGCCGGCGGCAGGTGGTACCAGAGCTGCGATTTCTGCCCGAACACCGTGCCGACGCGGTACGCGAGCTTCTGGCGCTCGCGCGTCGGGTCGAGCCCGAGCACGCGCATCTCCCCCGCCGTCGGCTGCAAAACGCCCGTCAGCATTTTGATGGTCGTCGATTTGCCCGCGCCGTTGGGTCCGATGAACGCGAGGCGCTCGCCCGCGTCCACCGTGAACGAAATATCGCGCACCGCCTCGACCACGCGGTATTCCGGACGCACGATCGCCCGCGCCGCCGCGCGAAGCCCGGGCGCGCGCACCTTGGCGCGGTATGTTTTGGAGAGCCCCACAACCTCGATGGCGTGCACGCGCATCACCCCGCTTTGAATAATTGGCATAGTATAACACAAACCTTGGGGCTTGACAACCGCGAAAAGCCCGGATATGATAGCGAATATGAAGAAAAGCGCGCTGGTACTGGTTCTCCTGTTGCTGATTTCGCTCCCGGCGGGCGCGGAGGAATACATCTTGCTCAAAGGCGATTTGCACTGTCACTCGTCCTTTTCGCGCGACAGCAAAACGCCCTACGAAAAGGTGCTGGCGCTTGTCGATAAGGCGGGCTATGACTTTATCGCGCTGACCGAGCACGACACGACGGAGCACTTGGCAAGCGACCTGTCCACCGACAACGTGCTTGTGCTGCCGGGCATTGAAATGACGTGGCTGGGCGGGCATTACAACGTATACGGGCTGCGCGACGTGAAGATTCGCGGGAACATGGCGCGCAAAGGCATGGAAAGCTACCTCGCGGAGCTTGCCTCGCGCGGCGCGCTCGTGCAAATCAACCACCCCAACGTCAAAAGCGTGTTCTCCGATTACGGCTACATCGACGGCATCCACACGGTCGAGGTCGTGAACACCTCGGTGTCGGCGGACGATTATCAGACACTGCAAGACTGGCAGGCGCTGTTATGCGCGGGGCGGAAGCTGGTCGCGACCGCAGGCTCGGACGCGCACGGGCTGTCGGCGCGCAAAATCGTCGACAATGTGTTTTGCAAAGAGCGCACTATCGAGGGCGTGCTGGAAGCCGTCCGCGCGGGACGGCTGTACATCACAACGCAGATATTAGGCCCGCGCATGCACCTGACGTGCGACGGCGCGATCATGGGCGACAGCGTGCAGGCGCGCGCGGGGCAATACGCCGGGCTTGCGATTTCCGGGCTGCCGCTGCATTCCGACGTATATGTATACACAGACAAAGGGCTGTACTCCCGCGAGGCGGCGAGCGGCGCGTATTCGCTCGCCATCCCGACGGCGGGGTTTTCGTTTATCCGCTGCGAAGTCTGGCAGCATGGAAGCGGGTTGATCGCGTTGTCAAACCCAATATATATTGAAGGGAATCGGGAGTAGGGAGTAGGCATTAGGGAGTAGGGAGTAGGGGACGCGGTTTGGGCGTTTATGCTGGCATACGCCGCGCCCCGCCCCTGCGTTCCCCTATTCCCTCGTTCCCCTATTCCCTACTCCCTATTCCCTCTCCGTCGTCCCTCAATCCCTCCGGAACAGATCACGCGTATACACCTTTTCTTCCACGTCGCCAAGCACCGCTGCGTCGTAACGGTTGGCGACGATCACGTCGGAGATTTGCTTGAACTCGTCCAGATCGCGGATGACGCGGCTGTTATAGAAAGAATCCTCCTTGAGCGCGGGTTCGTAGATGACGACCTCCACGCCCTTCGCCTTGATGCGCTTCATCACGCCCTGAATCGAGGACTGGCGGAAGTTATCGGAATTCGCCTTCATGGTGAGCCTGTACACGCCCACGATTTTGGGATGCCGCGCGAGGATGCGGTCGGCGATGAAGTCCTTGCGCGTGCGGTTCGCGTCCACGATCGCGCCGATGATGTTGTTGGGAACGTTGTTGTAGTTCGCCAGCAGCTGCTTGGTGTCCTTGGGCAGGCAATAACCGCCGTAGCCAAACGACGGGTTGTTGTAATGCGTGCCGATGCGCGGGTCAAGGCACACGCCGTCGATGATGCTCTTGGCGTCGAGCGCGCGCGATTCGGCGTAGGTGTCCAGCTCGTTGAAAAAGGACACGCGCAGCGCAAGGAACGTGTTGGCAAACAGCTTGACCGCCTCGGCTTCCGTCGGGTTCATGAACAGCACGTCGATGTTTTCTTTGCACGCGCCGCCCGTGAGCAGGTCGGCAAACGTGTGCGCCGCCTTTTCCAAGCGCTTGTTGCCCTCGGGCACGCCCACGATGACGCGCGAGGGATACAGGCAGTCATACAGCGCTTTGCCCTCGCGCAGGAACTCGGGCGAGAACAGGATGTTGTCGCACTTGTACTTCTGGCGCACGGACTCGGTATACCCCACCGGCACGGTGGACTTGACGACGATCACGGCGTCCGGGTTGACGGCGATCACCTGCTCGATGACCGACTCGACCGAGGACGTATCAAAGTGGTTCATCACGGGGTCGTAATTGGTCGGCGTGGAGATGACGACGTAATCCGCTTCGGCGTAGACGGAAGACCCGTCGAGCGTCGCCGTCAGGCGCAGCTCCTTGGTCGCCAAGTATTCCTCGATCTCCTTGTCGATGATGGGCGACTTGCGCGCGTTGATCATCGCCACCTTCTCGGGGATGATGTCCACCGCCCAGACCTCGCTGTGCTGCGCGAGCAATATGGCGTTGGACAGCCCCACGTACCCCGTGCCCGCCACCGCGATCTTCAGTTCAGCGTGCGATTTTTCCATTGTATTCACCCTTTCCTCATGCGTTATTCGCAGTAAAACCCTTTATACCAGCGCGCGAAGCGCGAAAGTCCCTCGGCGATCGGCGTGGACGGCTTGAACCCGTAATCGCGAATCAGCGGGTCAACGTCGGCATACGTCTGGTACACGTCGCCCGGCTGCATGGGCAAAAACTCCTTCTTGCCGGGCGCGTCGATCACGCCCTCGCGCATCAGGCAGCTTTCGAGCGTCTCCACAAAATGCAACAGATCCTCCGGGCTGTTGTTGCCGATGTTGTAGACGCGCGCCGGGTCCTCGCCCGTCGGCGGGTCGCACAGCATGCTCTCGATGCCGCGCACGATGTCGTCCACATACGTGAAATCGCGCTTCATGTCGCCGTTATTGAAGATTTTGATGGTCTCGCCGCGCCGCAGCTTCTCGGTGAACGAGAAATACGCCATGTCCGGTCTTCCGAAAGGCCCGTAGACCGTGAAAAAGCGCAGACCCGTCGTCGGCACGCCGTAAAGGTGCGAGTAGGTGTACGCCATGAGCTCGTTGGATTTCTTGGTCGCGGCGTAGAGCGAGATGGGCTTGGAAACGTCGTCGTCAACGGAGAACGGCGTTTTCTTCTGGTTGCCGTATACAGACGATGACGAAGCGTAAACAAGGTGCGAAAGCTTCTTGCCGCACAGGTCTTCGGCGTGCCGCGCCGCCTCCAGCACGTTGAAAAAGCCGATGATGTTGGACTCGATGTACACGTCCGGGTTGGTAATGGAATAGCGCACGCCCGCCTGCGCCGCGAGGTTGACGACGATGTCGAACCCGTGCTCGCGAAACAGCCCCTGCACGAGCGCCTTGTCCGCGATGTTCCCATGGACGAACGTGAACGCGCGCTCGCCGGAGAGCGCCTCCAGCCGCGCGTTTTTCAGGCGCACGTCGTAATAGTCGTTGAGGCTGTCCACGCCCACGACCGTCATGCCCTTCGCGAGCAGGCTTTTGCTCAAATGATAGCCAATGAACCCCGCCGCGCCCGTCACGAGCACCTTACAGGATGTATCCAGCGGTCGAATTGCCATGTTCTCCCTCCTCAATATAAATCGACGATCACAAGCTCGGGCGGGTTGTTGACCCGCGGGATGCGCCCTGCGTTGCCCAACCCCCGGCTGACGACCACCCACATGCCCGACAGCGCGTGCGCGCCCTCGGTCATGCCGGGCAGAAAACCGCTGCCCGGGTGATACAGCCCGCCGAGGAACGGCACGACCACCTGCCCGCCGTGCCGATGCCCGCACAGCGCCAAGTCGATATCGTCGCCGATCAGCGCGCCGCCGTCGTCGTAATACCCCGCGTCGTGCGCCAGCAGCACGCGGTAGTTCTCCGATTGCAGGAAGCTCTGATAAAACTTCTGCGAGTATTCGTCGAAATGGTTCGTCATTTCGTTCAGCCCGCCGATGTCCATCAGAAAGCCGTTCACGTCCACCGTGACGTAATTGTTGCTCAGCACCGTCGCGCCGAGCGCTTTGACGTCGCTCGTCAGCTTCGAATCTTCAAAGAGGTAGTCGTTGAACTCGTGGTTGCCCAGCGCGTAATACACCGGCGCGACGGGCAGCAGCCCTTCGACGAGCATCAGCACCTTCTGATAATCGGGGTTGCCCGACACGTTCATATCGCCGCCGATGAGGATGAGATCGGGCGCGAGCGCCGCGACCTTATCAATCAAATCGGCGTTGCCCTTGCCGAATTCTTTCAAATGCAGGTCGGACAGGAACGCGATGCGCACGGGCGACACGATCTTATCGTCCGCAAGCTCGTAAAACGTCACGTCCAGCCGCGATTGGTCGGTCAGCGCGCCATAGGCGAAATATCCGCCGACAGCGAGCGCACAGACGACCGCGAGCGCGACGATCAGCCGACGCAGCCACTTTGCGGAAGGCTTCTTTAGCTTTGGCGTTTTCTTGCTCATGTTCGCTCCTTCGCGGCCGCCGCGCCCGTCCCCAGCGCCAGCGGGAACAGCCGCAGGCAGAAATTGATGTGGAAATACCCGGCGGTGTTATCGGTCAGGTAGGTCAGGAAGCAGTACAACATCGCCGCGAAAAACGCCGTCGCCGCCTCCCGCGACCAGCGCGAGGCGATGAACCTCGGCGTGAGGTAGAACAGGTAGACCGCCCAGACCGTGAACCCCAGAAACCCCAGCTCGATATACCGCGCGAGGATGTCGTTGTGGATGCTCATCGCGGCGTTGAGCACCGCGCGCCCGGACTCGATGAAGTCCTGCATCATGCGCGTGATGAACCCGATGCCGTAGCCCATGTAGAGCGGGTCGAGCGTGTAATAACGCTCGATGAAGCGCAAAAGCTCGATGCGTCCCATCGTGTCGATGCCCAGCGCGTTGCAGATCTGCGCGTACAGCCCCGTGCGAATCACCAGCAGGTTCGCGAACGAAAACGCGACCAGCGCAAGCCCGAACCGCATCGTCCACGCCTTGGCGCGCGGCTCAGGCAGCCTGCGCATCCACCACACATACGCGCCCGCCAGCAGTATGCCGGGAATCGCGATGCGCTTCCAGCCCAGCAGGAAGAACGCGCAGGCGATCAGCAGGCACCACACGCGCCCGGGCTTGCCCTTGGCAAACAGCCAATAGTAGATCACGAACAGCCCGAACGCGAACGTCAGGTCGTGCACCTCCATGGCGCGCGACGCGGCGTTGTCCTCGCCGCCGATGCTCATGTAGAACGCCAGAAGCTGGCGGATGAAATCGCCCGCGCCGATCTTGGCGACCGCGCTGAGCAAAAGCAGCGCGTTCCCGCCGATCATGCCCAGAAACGTGTACAGCACCGCTTTTTGCCCAAACAGCACATACGCGCCCGCGACCGCCGCGATCCCCAGAAGCTGGTAGGCGATCGTCGCGCCGCCGCGCTTGATGAGGCTCATCGCGTCCTGCTCGGCGATCCAGATCGCCATCGACTGCGCGAGCATGATGAGGTACGGCCCGGAAAACAGCAGCAGGAACACCAGCGCTTTCCTGACGCGCGCGAACTCCCCGGTGACGAACACCCACATCAGCGTCAGCCCGATGATGGCGGCGTAGGCAAGGTGCATCGTGAACCACGGCAGCCGGACGATGGTGAAGTACGGGTAGAGCACCGACGCCGCCATCAGCCCCATGTACGGTACCGCCAGCAGCAGAGACGCTTGGCGTTCCTCCCGCGCGGGCGCGCGGACAGCCGCCGTCACGACAGCTGCTTGAGCCGGTCGATGCACTGGCGCAGCAAATCGCGCGCCGTGCCGACCTCGCCCTCCTCCAGACTCGCCGACGCGGCGCGGTACTCGATGGCGGCGGTGGGGTCTTCGGCGTTGAAGCCGTCCACCGCGCTGCGCAGCGTGGACAGGAAGTACGCGGCGCGCGCGCCCGAGCACGCCGGGAACACGCCCATGAACTGCGCGCTGTCGTTATAACCGACGAACCCGAAGTCCTCCGCGCACAGCGACAGCAGCTTGCCCATCGCGGCGATCGCCTGCGTGCCGCCCGTGTACCCATGCGCGATGTTGAGCGCGGCGATGTTGTCGATGCGCAGGTACACGCAGCTAAACGGCGGCTCGCACGGCTTCCGGCTGTAGCTTTCGAGCACCGCGTCGCACCGGCGGCGGTTGGCAAGCCCCGAGATATGGTCGACGTACAGCGCGTATTCCATGAAGTCCTGCCCGCGCCCGAGCACGACCGCGCCCACGCAGCCGACCAAGAAGAACAGCGCCACGGCGAGCACGAGGTAGAGCTTGATGTTCATGGTGGAGTATACGTTGACGGTCGAAGTGATCGACAGGTTCTGCGCGGCGCGGTATTCCATGTATTCGCTCGCGCCCAGCGTCAACGCGCTTTCGAGCGTGAGCAGCCGTTCGCAGGCGGCGGACAGCGCGTCGCGCGCGGCGGTCAGCGCGCCGCTGTCCTCCAGCGCGTCGGTATCGTAAGCGTCCAGAATGTAGCTGCAGTATACGTTATCGAGCTTGAGCGCCTCGATTTGGTCGTGGTTGGAGACGTATTGCAGAAGCAGCGTATCGTACGTCGTGCGCTCGCTCTCGAAATTGCCGTTCTCGAACTCGTACACCTGCCCCAGCACATAGTTTGTGCCGCGCGCGACGCCGATGGCGCTCGGGTCTTCCTGATTCCAGTGGTAATCCATGCTCTCCTGATTTTTCTCGACGAACGCGGCAATCATGCGCTCGATGTCGGACGCGCGCGTTTGCAGGTTTTCGATGGAAAGCAGGTTGTCCGCGACACGCTTTTTATACTTCATAACCAGCACGTCGCGGTCGGACGACGCGCGGCTGCCGATGACGCGCGCGTACAGCGCCGGCAGCGTGCTTTCCTGAAAGAGCGTGTATTCGCTCACGAGATTTTCAAAGCTATACCCCGAGCGCGAGGAGCGGTAATCGGGCGAATAGCCCGCGTTGCTGGTGACGTACGCGAGAATCTCCTGCACATACGCGTCCAGCGCCTCGACCAGCTCGATGGGGTCATACTCGATGGCAAGCAGCGCGCGCAGACTGGAGGGCACGAGCGCGGCGGCGACGTAATGCTGCCCGTAATACTGGTAATAACTGTCGACGATCGCCTCGAGGATGATGCGCGCGTCGTCCGCCGAAGCGTCCGTGCCCGAACTGTAGGAAATGACGAACTCCGTCGGGTAGTAAACGTATTCCAGCCCTTCCGCCCACGCCGCCTTCTGCACGGCGGCGACGTCGTCCGGAATGTCTTCTGTGACCGTCAGCCGCGAGCGCACGCGGTCGACGCTCTCTTTCACGCCCGCGTTTTCCAGCGCCTGCGAAATGACAAAGGAAGAAAGCACCTCGCCGGGGTTGATGTCCGCGCCGCTCGGCGTTTTGCCAAACTCCGCTTCTTCATTGGTATAAGTCAGCACCGTCTGCGCCACATAGCTTTGCGAGCCGAGCGCGTATCGCAGAAACAGCCCGCCGCCGATCAGCGAGCACAGGACGATCAGCCACCACCATTTCCGGAAATAGCGCAGGAGCTTGAACTCTTTCATGCCGCGCCCCCCTTTCCGGAGCGCGGGACGCGCGTGCGCGTCAGCTCGTCATGCCAAAACAGCATCCCGCCGACCAGCGCAAGCGCGGCGAGCGACAGCAGCAGCGCGGTCTTCACGCCGTAAGCGTCCAGCAGCCCTATGGTCTTGGGCGTGAACGCCAGATAATTGCGCGCGGTATAGGCGATGTACGCGTCGTCCGCCGCGCGGATGCTTGCCACCAGCGCGTCAAACTGGCGCGTGATATCGTCAATCAGCGCGTCCGCCTTGGCGGAAGCCGCGCTGCGCGCCTGCGCGACGGCGGCGAGGGATTCGTCGATCTTGGCGAGCTTGAGCGCCTGCCGCTGGCTGATGAGGCTGTAGGATTCGGCTTCCTTGGTAAGCGTGTCGATGCCGATCTGCGTGCGCGACATGTACAGCCCGCTGCCTTGATAGTAGGTCGGCACCATCACGATGGCGATCAGCGATTCTTCGTAATCCTTGAGCGTGTCCTCGCGCACCGCGAACTGCGCGCGAGAGAGCTGGTAGCTCTGGTCGACTAGCATGCGCTGGAAGGTGAGCTTGGTTTCGTAGGTGGCGGCATCCTTAAAGAGCCTGCTTTGCGACACGAGCGCGGTATACTTGTCCACATAAACCGTCTGGAACGTCTCGACCGCCTGCCGCAGCGCGCGGAAGCTGAGCGCCGGGTCTTGGCTCTCATACGCGCCGCTGCCGTTGATGCGGTTCTGCAGAAACTGGCGGAGCATGTCGGCGCGCGTCTTGACGTAATCGCCGACCTCGTAATACTCCATGTCGGGGAGCACGCTCCAGTCCGCGTCGATGTTCGCGCCGCCCAGCCCGTTTTGCGCGAGGAAATCCTGATAGTACAGCCGATACACCACGTCCAGCAGCGAGCGCGCCGATACGCCGCCCATCTTTTCGTCATATGCGAGCGTGGCGGTGTACTCGGTGGCGATGTAACGCTTGGAAACGCTCTGCGTGCGCGACGGCGCGACCGTCAGCGCCTGCGCCAGCTCGCGCCACGTCATTTTTCCGGACAGCCCTGTCAGCGACAGCGCGCGCGTCAGCAGCGCCTCGCTTTTGATGTCGTAGATGTTGAAGCGCGTGCCGCCCGGGGTCAGCCCGTCGGGCGCGGACTGGAAGTCCAGCCGGATATACCCCGAGGCGCGCGAAAGCGCGTCCGTCACGCTCACAAGCGCCGTGCACGCGCACACGACGACGACGAGCAATAGCAGCAGCCATTTTCGCCGCCATAGGCTCGAGAGCAGCCGGGAGGGCAGTCCTGTCCTTTGTTTCTTGCGTTTGGGCATGGTTTCCTTTCGTTGGGCGCAATCGCCGCGCGGGCGGAGCAGAGCCCCGCCCCTACGGGTGCGTTTCCCTTGGTTCGCGCTACCGCGCCTTGACGGGGGCTGCGGGGGCGGTCGGGGCGGCTGCGCCCGCGTTCGGCGCGTCGCTCTGCGCGGCCTTGCTCGCGCTTACGTTCTCCTGCGCGGGCTGCGGCGTTTCCCGCAGACCCAGCAGCGCGTCGTAATCCGACAGGTAGCCGTCGCCGTCCTTGCTGGAATCGGCGTTCGTCAGCGCGGCGAGGATTTGCCCGTCGCCGACCGTGGTTTCCAAATACAGGAAAATCGCCAGCGCCGCGAGAATCGCCAAGGCAAAGGCGATTTTGCCGCGCTTGCGCCGCTTCGCGGATGCCATGCGCTTCCTCCTCGCGTTTTTTCCATGCAAATTATACCACACGCGCCGCCGCTTGTCACTTCATTTATCACCGGAAAGCAGCGCGAGGTAATCGCCGATGCCGGCGGTGTTGTCGTAATCGCGCGCGGCGAGCGCGTGCGCATAGCGCTCGCGCAGATTTGCGTCCAGCATGCGCGAAATGCCGTCCGCGACGCCCTCGGGCGACATCGGCACGACCATGCCCTCCACGCCGTCCGTTATCTGGTCGGCGACCGTGGGATAGGCGGTCGCCACGATGGGCTTGCACAAAATCTTCGCCTCGTCCAGCACCATGGACTTGCCCTCGTAGCGCGAGTTCTGCACGAACACGTCGCACGCGCGCATGTACGGGTACGGGTTCTCGCGCACGCCCAGCAGCTTCACGCGGTCGGCGAGATGATAACGTTCGATCATTTCCTCCAGCTGCGCGCGCATGCCGCCCTCGCCGATCAGATACCAGCAGAACGCCACGCCGCGATCACGCAGGATGCGCGCCGCCTCGACCGACCATTCGCACGCTTTTTGCGGGTTCAGACGACCCACCGAGAGCACGCGCAGCACGCCCTCGTCAAACTCCGGCGGTTCGAATTCCTCCGCCATGGCGCGCACGACGGCGCTGCTGGTCAGGTTGGGAACGACGCAGAATTTTTCCGGCATCGCGGGAAAGGCTTTCTTCAGCGCGTCCACGCACAGCGCCGAAATGGAGGCGACGCGCGCAAATTTGTCGAAATACGGCGCGTCGATGGCGGGCGACTGCCCGGTTTTGGCGTAATCGTTATGCACGAAGGCGACCTTGCGCTTCGCCGTCACTTTGTCCATGACAAAATAGCTGACCTCGCCGTGGAAATACGCCAGCGCCACGTCGTACTCCCCCGGCACGCGCGGGAGCACGCGACGGTAGACCATGCGCCAGCGCTTCTGGCGGCGCAGGTTGTCGTTGCCGCGCGAGGACAGCCCCGCAAGCCCAGTACCCAGCGCGCGGATCGCCTTGTAACACGCGCCGCGAACGCCGCCCGCGCGCGGGAGCACGCTGTTTGCGTTGTAATACAGGCTGCGCAGCGGCTCGGGCGTGGGCAGCAAGCGCACATGGGCGGGCAGCTTGGGCAAAAACAGCCCTTCGGTGCGGAACAGCAGCAAATCCACGTCATAGGCAGCCTCGGGCAGCGCGGTCAGGAAGTTGACAAGGCTTCGCTCCGCGCCGCCGTTGTACAGGCTCATGTGCACGATCAGCAGCTTTTTCTTTGGCGCGTCCATGTCAGCCCTCCCTCGATGCGACCGCCTGCGCGAACACGTCCATCAGCTTGTCATAGAAAGCGTCGGGCGCGTAGCGTTCCTCGCACAGCGCGCGCGCCGCCACGCCCATGCGCGCGGGCAGCGAGTTATCGGAAAACAGCGTATCGAGGCACGAAGCCAGCGAATCGGGATTCCCCGGCTCGCACAAAAGCCCGGTCTCGCCCTCGACGACCATCTCGGTCAGGCTGCCGATGCGCGAGACGATCACGGGCTTGCCGTGCGCG
This sequence comes from uncultured Oscillospiraceae bacterium, assembly GCA_964512175.1. GTDB lineage: Bacteria > Bacillota > Clostridia > Christensenellales > Aristaeellaceae > CAZEIC01. The sequence goes on from CAZEIC010000036.1 coordinate 14,617, forward strand.
TAGGCTTCCAGCACGGCGTTTGGCAGGTTTTCATACCAGACGGCGGGCAGGCACACGCACGCGCAGCCGTCAATCAGCGCGCGCAGCGCGTCGCCGCGCACAAAGCCTGTGAACTCCACGCGCTCCCGAACGCCCAATTCCTCCGCGCGCGCCGCGAGCGAAGCGGCGTATTCCTCCTGCACATCGCCCGTGAGCTTGAGCGTGATTTGCTTGTTTTTCGTCTTCGCGAGTGCCGACACCAGATCGTTCACGCCCTTTTCAGGCGACAGCCGCCCCAGAAACAGCGCGTAGCCGTCGTTCGTATATGCCGGGGTCACGTCCGCCGATTCGATGAACGTCGGGATATGGCGGATGCGCTCCGCCGCGATGCCGCTTTTCACCAGCAGCTGCTTGGTGAACGCCGCCGGGACGACGAAACGGAAGATGCCGCCGTAGACATGCGCGAGGTTGTGATACGTCATCGCCGCAGAGCGGATGAGCGTGGCGGGCAGAGAGCCTTTGACGCACCGGTGCTTGATCGCCGGGAGGTAGTTCCCGCGCAGACAGTCGGTGCACGGGCCGCCGTCGCGCATGCAGTCATACCGCGGGCAGACGAGGTTGAAATCCGACAGCCGATGCACGACCGGCACGCCCGCTTGCTTCGCCGCCGCGAACACGCTCGGCGAGAGCGCGTTCATCTGCTGCAAGACCAGCATGCAGTCGGGCTTTTCGGCGCGCAGCAGCGCGAGCAGCGCCTTCTTCGCGTCGCGGTTGTAAAACGCGCCCGCGAGCATGCGCAGGATGTTCTTGGGCGTTTTCCTGATGTTCTTGAAGTATACGTCGCCCTCGCCGCTGCGCGCCTTGCAGAACCACTTGGCGTAGGGCGTAGGCTCGTTTTTGCCGTTGACCGTCGAAAACGGGATCACCGTGTGCCCGCGCGCCTCCAGCAGCCGCTGGCACTTGAACAGGAACACTTCCGCGCCGCTGGACACGAAGTAGCGGTAATTACAGAGCACGATTTTCATAGCGATATCCTTTCGGCGGTCATTTTTTGAGGAAGCGCCGCGCGGTCGAGCGCACGAGCCAGCGCGTGTAGCGATATTCCGGGAACTTCAGCGTGCAGACAAAGCCGAGCAGCGCGCTGACGGCAACGCCGATGCCCGCGCACGCGAGCATGTACAAAACGGTCGAGGGCAGCGAAAACAGCGAGCAGAGAAAGCGCGCGCAGAAAAGTTCCGCGGCGAGCAGCGCCGCCATCAGCGCCATGCGCAGCGCGTACCCGCGCGCGGGCAGGCACAGGCGCTTTTTGAACAGCAGCCGCGTTTTGAGCGCGAGCTGGATCAGGTGCGTGCAGGTCGTCCCCAGCAAAATGCCGACCACGCCGAGGCTCGGCGCGAGCGCGACCGACACCACGAGGTTCACGCCGCTGGCGGCGAGCGAGATATTGCGGTTTTCCTTGAACAGCCCGCTTGCGTCCAGCAGGCTGAACAGCGGCGAGCGCACGAGCGACAGATATTCGTTGACCACGCAGCACAAAAGCACCGCGCCGCCCAGCACGAACTCCCGTCCCAACCAGACGGTCAGCAGCGGCTCGAGCGCGCAGTAAAGCACGGTCACGCACACGCTCGTTATCAGAAAGAACACATACGTCATGCGCAGCAGCGTTTCCTCGCACTTTTGGGGGCTTTCGGTCGCCATGAGGTTGCCGACCGAGCCCGTCGCCGCCGTCGCGAACTGCGAGAGCATGCCGCGCGCCGCCGAAAAGACCATGGAATAATAGCCGTAATAGCCGACCATCGTAGTGCTGACCATCGCGGAAATGAGGATGTTGTCGGTCGAATTGGTGACCCTGCCCGACGCTTTGCTCACAAAGACGTTGCGCACGTTGGCAAACACTTTCTTGCGTTCCTCGGGCGCGATTTCGGCGCTTTCCTTGAGGAAGGGATACCGCTTGTCCGCGACGCGCGAGAGCGCGAGGTTGCCCGCGAAATTAAGGACGATGCTCACGCCCAGATACCACAAAAATTCGCGCGTCACCACCAGCGCCAGCACGCACAGCGCGCAGGCGGCGAGCCGCGTGACCGCGCCGACGACCGCGACGATGTAATGCTTTTGATCTGCGTCGATCAGCGCGGACTTGTAGGAGAGCAGGTAGGTGCTCGCCGTCTGCACGACGAACAGCGCGTAGACCTTGTTGATGTAGTCCATCGGGATGGACACGTCCTTGATGAGCCACGGCAACAGCGGCATCAGCGCGAGCCCCAGCGCGAGCGTCGCCCCGGCGATCACGCGGTAGGCGCGGCGGTAGAGCGTCATGAGCTGGACGAGCTTGGGACGGTCGTCATCCGCAAGCGGCTTATATAAATGGAAAGTGATCGCGCTGCCAACGCCCAGCTCGGTGAGCGACAGCACGGCGATGATCTCGGTGAACAGGCTGTTGAGCCCGGCGGTCTCCACGCCGAGCGTCTTGACGAGCACGGTGCGCGTCACAAAGCTGGAAACGACGTAGCTCAACTGCATCAGCAGCGAGAACGCCAAGTTTTTCATACTCTTACGGGAACGGCTTTCAGTCGGCATGCGGATGTCCTTTCACAGCGTAAAGGCGTACAGCTTCGCGACGCGCTGCCAGAGCGCGAAATCGCGGCGCAGGAAGGCGCGGCGCGCGAGCCGCAGCGCGAACGGCAAGCCGCGCTCGTCGCGCAGCATGGGCGCGAGGAAGACGCACGCCAGCGAAAACACGTCGCGCCGCACGCTTTCCTCCTGCCCCTTGAGCCGGTCGTAGGCGACCGAGACCATCTGCCGGATGAAGATGGCGCGGAACAGCGCGTCCTCGGGCAGCGCAAGCGCGCGGGAGTCTTCGAGCATTTGTTCCATGATCCAGTAGGTTTGCAGCGCGCGCGGCGTGTTCTTGCTTTTGAACGTGATGCCTCCGGGATTGCGCCGCCACGCGTACACGATATCGGGAATGGTCGCGCAGCGCGCGCTCATGCGCAGCGTCAGGCACTTAATCGGCGAATCGACATAGCTGGTGAACCCGGACGGAAAGCGCAGCGCACGGAACAGCTCGCGGCGCATGACCTTGCCCCACGGCATGCCCGGCAGCTCGATGAGCGCCATGCGCGCGTCGCCCGCGTACACGGCGCTCGGGAAGCGCTGCTTCGCGCCGCCGACGTACTCCCAGCCGCCCTGCACGAAATCGGCGTTCCCTTGCAGCGCCGCATCCATCAGGCTTTCTATCGCCCCGGGCAACAGCAAATCGTCCGCGTCGAGGAACATGACATACCGCCCGCGCGCCATGTCCAGCCCGCGATTGCGCGCCGCCGCCGCGCCCGCGTTTGGCTGGCGGACGATCACGGTGTCCTCGCGGTCTTGATAAGCGGAAAGGCGCTCGGCGGTATCGGCTTCCGAGCCGTCGTCGATCAGTATCAGTTCGTACGAAAAGCGCGTTTTCTGGTCGTACACGCTTTTTAGACAGGGGTCGAGCAGCTCGCCCGTGTTGTAGACCGGCGCAATGATCGAGAGATCGAGCGTCGGCGGCGGCATGGGCTTGGCGGGCTCGCGCGTCAAAGCCGGCTTGGGGAACGCGGCGCTGACGCGCGCGCGCGCCGCCTCCGCGTCCGGCACGCTCTTATCGGGAAAGCATGCGGATACCAGCAAGAACGCGCGCGCGCACAGCCGCGCGCACAGCGAAAGCAGCAGCGCCACGGGCGCGCACTTGAGCTTGTCGCACAGGAATTGATAGAGCCGACCGTTCTTGACGGGCATGGCGTCCCCTTTCCTACTTGCGCGCGGCGGCGGTCAGCAGCTTGTGATACATTTCGTTCTGGGCGCTCCTGCCGTAGGCGGATACGCGCGCATCCGGCAAAAGTCGCGTGACGCGCGCTTCGCAGATGGCAAGCAGCGCGTTTTGCGCGTCCTCGGCGGTCTGGCAGGCATACCCCCCGGGCAGCGCGCCGATCAGCCGAGCCTGCTCGGTCTCCTTAGGACCCATGAACAGCGCGGGGCGGTTGACGAAGATATAGTCGTACACCTTGGTCGCCATCGCCGCCGGACGCTCGTCCACCGCCAGCAGCGCCTGCGCGCCGCGCAGCCGCGCCATGCCCTCCAAATACGGGCAGAACGGCACGTTTTCGTAGCGTTCCTCCGGGAAGCCCGCGCGGCGCATGACCTCGCTAACGTCGCCCTCGCGCTGCCCCAGATGCAGCACGCGCACATCATACCCCATGCCGACCAGCGCGGCGGCGGCTTGGAAAAACCGCGTCGCGTACTCGCGAGAATAATAAGTCAATTTGCCGAAGCACGCGACCGTCAGCGCGTCTTTCCCGGGCGCTTGCCCGCCCTCGGAAAGCGCGACACCCGCGAGCTTTTCGTCGTCAAAGCCGTTTTCCACGACAGCGACTTTGCCCGGTTTCAAGCGGTACGTCTTTTCATACAGCCGCGCCCAGCCGGGAACGACCGTCACCACGCGCGCGGCGGCGCGCACCGCGCCCCACTCGCGGACGAACATCCGCGCGCGGTAGACCTTGAACCAGAGGATGTTTTTCAAGCCCACCTGCTTGCGGCGGTCGAGCGCGCCGGGGTCGCGGAAATCCAGCACGCAGGGCACGCCGAACTCGCGCTTGGCGGCGCGCACAAGCGCCTGCGTATAGAAAGGCCCCATCGAAATGAGCAGCAAATCGTAGCGCGCCTTGCGCATTTCCTCGCGCATGGCGGCAAGGTACAATTTCGCGGCGGCGCTTTCGCGGTTCTTGCGGCGCTTTTTGGCTTGCGCGCCCGGCACGGTCGGGTACAGCGCCTGCAGATCGACGCAGCGCACCGTCATGCCCTCGGGCGGCGCATACGGCGGGTTTTCAGGGCGCAAATCGCGCAGCACGGTCAGGCGCTCGCCGCGCGACAGCAGGTAAGCGGCAAGGCTCGTCATCCGCAGCGCGCCCACCTGCAAATCGGGCGCGAAGCACGGCGACACGAGTAAAATACGCATACCGTCCTCGCTTTCCATATATTAGTATGAACATATTCGGCGCGCCGACATAAACTCCTTTTTTGTTCCAAAATTATCCTATTTTTGTCAAATAATCGCAAAACCCGCGAGATTCCTGTTTACAAACGCGGTGCTTTCCTTGTATAATTATGGCAGGAAAAACAGGCGCGGCGTGTACGGACGCGCGGAAAGGACCGTGGCATGACGGCGAAACCAAGCGATCCGGGCGAGCGCGGAAGCGCGTTCCCACCGCCCCGCAAAGTCATGATCCGGGAGCTAAAGATTCCCGGCAAGCGCAATTACTGGCTCATCAAGCGCACGGTGGACATCGTCGCATCCTCGCTGGCGCTCATCGTGCTCTCGCCCGTCTTTTTGATCGTCGCGGCGCTCATCGTGCTGGACGACCCCAAGGGCGGCCCCTTTTACTCGCAGTACCGCTGCGGGCGCGGCGGCAGGCTCTTTCGCATGCACAAGTTCCGCAGCATGAAGGTGGGCGCGGACAAAATGCTCGACGCGCTGCTCAAGGACAACGAAATGTCGGGCCCCGCGTTCAAAATCAAGAACGACCCGCGCATCACGCGCATGGGGCGCTTCATCCGCGCGACGAGCTTGGACGAGCTGCCCCAGCTCTACAACATCCTCAAAGGCGAAATGACGATCGTCGGGCCGCGGCCGCCGCTGCCGCGCGAGGTTGAGCAGTACGACGAATACCAGTTCCAGCGGCTGTACGTCACGCCCGGGCTGACCTGCCTATGGCAAATCGCGCCCAACCGCAACGACATCACCTTCGACCGCTGGCTGGAGATGGACATCGAATACATCATCAACCGCAGCATGGCGCTGGACATCCAAATCATCTTTGACACGGTGAAAGCCGTTTTGCGCAACGACGGACGCTGACGCGGAAAGGGAAACGGCATGAAAACGACGCTGGTGCTCAAGAACGACGGCTCGAACTTCGAGCACATGTATTATCAGGCGATCTGTTTGGGCGAACTGGAAAAGGCGGAGCGCCTGTACGCGCAGTACCGGAAAACGCCGTCCAAGTTCTTCTGGCGCGACGCGTTTCGCGCACAGGAAATGCAGGAAACGACGCTCATGTCCGCCATCATCAACCTGTTCTCCATGCCGTTTGGCTCGTATGTGTTCAAGCGGTTGGACGACGACATTATTGAAATCGAGCCGTGGCTGTACGCCGACGCGGGCAGCAAGCAGGCGCTCATCGACGCGCTGCGCTCGGAAACGGCGGACGCACAGACGCTACACGCCTACGCGCGCACGCTGCACCTGACCGCCGACTTCCTCTCGTGGCTGGAAGCCTATGAAAAAACGGCGGAGGGCAATCATGGCTAACAATCCCGGATGGCTTCGCCTGCCTTGGAACAAGGTCACGCAAAAGGAATTACAGGAAGATCACCGCGAGGCGCTCCGCGAGGCGATGATCGGGCACAAGCGCATCCCCACGCGCGAGGGCGGCGTGGAGATCGTCGTGCGCGAGCTGTCGGTGCGCATGGCGGCGATGGGCAACGCGGTCGAGGCGTACAACCGCTGGGACGTGTTCACCAAGGGCGGGCGCGTCGGCGAGAAGCGCTATTACGGCGTGCGCATCCGGCAGATCCCGACGCTGCACAACTCCAAGGTCAACGCCTTCATCTACTCGGTGCTCGCCAGCGTGCGCGCGCTGTTTGGCAGCTACGACATCATCCACTACCACGCCGTCGGCTCGTGCGCGATGATCTGGCTGACGCACCTGTTCGGCAAAAAGACGATCGTCACGGTGCACGGGCTGGACTGGCAGCGCGCCAAGTGGAACAAGTTCGCCGTGACCTACCTCAAGTTCGGCGAGCGCATGGCGACCAAGTACGCCGACGAAATCATCGTTTTGTCCAAGGGCAACGAGCGCTATTTCATGGAGACTTACGGGCGCAAGACCATCCTCATCCCCAACGGCATGGAGCATCACGACTGCCCCGCGCCCGACGCGATCACCGCGCAGTATGGCTTGAGCCGGGACGACTACGTGCTCTACCTTGCGCGCATCGTGCCCGAGAAAGGGCTGCATTACCTGCTCGAAGCGTTCAAGCAGGTGGACACGCACAAGCGGCTCATCATCGCCGGCGGCATCGACTGGGACGACGAATACTGCCAGAAAATCGCCAAGATGGCGGCGGAGGACGACCGCGTCATCATGGTCGGGCTGGTGCGCGGGCGCGAATGGGAGGAGCTGTTTGGCAACTGCCTGCTCTACATCCTCCCGTCCGACATCGAGGGCATGCCCATGAGCCTGCTGGAGGCGCTGAGCTTCGGCAGGCGCTGTCTGGTGAGCGATATCGAGGAGAACGTCGAGGCGGGCAAGGGCTGCGTGAGCCTGTTCAAGCAAGGCGACGTGGAAGACCTGCGTAGAATGCTGCAGTATCTCGTGGACAACCCGCAGGAGGGCCAGAGCACGGGCGGAGACGCTAACTGGGAGGATTGGGACAGCGTGACGAAAAAGACGCTCGCGCTGTATCAAATGGTGCTCGCGCCCGATTACCGCCCGACGCACCGCGAGGATCACAGGCGGTTCATGCAGGAGAAGCACAAGGAGGACACCGGGCATGCGGGATGAAAAATCGGGCTTCAAGATGAGCTATTCACTGCTGGCGACAGTGCTGATGCTGGCGATCGCAGCGGCGTATCTGCTGTTTCAGGTGGACAACACGCTGCTCAACGCCTTCATGATCCCCATCGCGCTGGTCGGCATGCTGACGACCTACGGAAAAACCGCGCGGCTGGGGCTGATCTGGTCGGCAGGGCTGACGGCGGCGCTGGCGGCGGCGAGCGTCTGCTTTTTCAGCGAGCAGCTCATAGGGCTGGTTTTCTGGGTCGTCTGGCAGCCTGTCAACCTCTTTTTCGTCAATAAGCTGCGCACGGGCGTTGCCGGCATGACCGCCGAGCGCGATTTTTACCGAAGCGAGTGCGCGCGCGTGGCGATGATCGACCCCATCACGCAGATGCGCAACCGGCACGCCTTCCTCAACGACGCGCCGATCTACATCCGCATCGCGCGGCGCTACCAGCTGGACATGGTGGTCGTGGTCATTTGGCTCAAAAACAACGGCAACCTGCGCGAAGCGCTGGGCATCGCCATGCACAACGAAATGCTCGAGGAGATCTCGCGCACCGTGCGCCGCGCCATCCGCATGGAGGACTTGGCGTATCTGGTGGACAACAACCGCGGCGTTTGGGGCATCAGCATGTTCACGCGCCCCGAAAGCATTGACGTGGTGTTTGACCGCATCCGGAAAGGCTTTTCCGCGTTGAACGTCAAGGACGGCGACGGCAATCACTACGATCTGGATTTCGCGTTCGGGCACACGGTCTACGACGAGCAGGACGACCCCACGCCAAGCTCCATCCTGCGGATGGCGACGGACGTGGCGGAAGGAAAAACGGAATCATGACTTCCTAGGGGCGCAAGCTCCTTTTTTGATTGCAAAAAACTTGTAAAATCCCGCGCGCTCATGTATACTGTCATGTGGGCTGGTTTGTGCCGCGCCCAACAACGCGAGGAGGCGCGCCGTGCGGGAAGATTCGATGGCTATGCTGGCGGACGTCGCGCCCGATCTGGCGGCGGCGCTTTCGCGGCGCGCGCTGGTGCTCTCACGCGTGGCGGCGAGCCAGCCCGTCGGCAGGCGCGCGCTGGCTTCATCGCTCTCGCTGTCGGAGCGCGAGGTGCGCTGCGAAGCGGACATGCTCCGCGAGCACGGGCTGATAACGCTTGACGCGTCGGGCATGCGCATGACGCAAAAGGGCATGGACGCGCTTCCGGCGGCGCAGGCTATCAGCCGCGGCGTATTGGGGCTGACGGCGCTTTCCCAAGCGCTGCAGGACGCGCTCTGCATCCCGCACGTCACGGTGACGGAGGATGAAGAGAGCGTCGGGCACGCGGCGGCGCGCAGGCTGCAAAAGTTGTTGTCGCCCGGCATGACGATCGCGGTCGCGGGCGGGCGCACGATGCGGGAAATGGCGCTGTCCGTGCAAACGGCGCGCGCGATGAACGTCATGGTCGTGCCGGCGCGCGGCGGCGTGGGCAGCGCGGTGGACACGCAGGCGAGCACGGTCGCGAGCCTGCTCTCCAAGGCGCTGGGCGGGCATTTCCGCCCGCTACACCTGCCCGACAGCATCGAGCACGGGGCGCTGATGGACATGTGCCACCTGCCGGAAGTGCGCGAAACGCTCGAGCTGTTGCAGCGCGCGGACGTTATCGCGGCGGGCGTGGGGCGCGCGGACGTGACGGCGGCGCAAAGGGCGCTGTCCAAGGACGCACAGCAGGAGCTGCTTTCGCGCGGCGCGGTCGGCGAGGCGCTGGGCGATTTCTTTGACGGCGAAGGGCGCGTGCTGCACGCGACCTCCTCGTTTTCAAGGGATCTGGGCGTGCGCAAGCCCGGCTGCGTGACGCTCGCGGCGGCGGCGGGCGAGAGCAAGGCGCGCGCCATCCTCGCCATGACGAAATGGCGGGCGCTCGATTCGCTGATCGTGGACGAGAGCGCCGCAAAAGCGATGCTGGACCTCATGCGGAACGCATGAAACCTATACGAGACGGAGGAGTGAACAAAATGAAAAAGACCATCCGGGACATCGACGTAAACGGCAAAAAGGTGCTTGTGCGCGTGGATTTCAACGTGCCGATGGACGGCGAAAAGATCACCGACGAAAACCGCATCGTGGGCGCGCTGCCGACCATCCAATACCTGCTGGAGAACGGCGCGGCTGTGATCCTGTGCAGCCACATGGGCCGTCCCAAGGGCGAATTCAACCGCAAATACTCGCTCGCGCCGGTCGCGAAACGGCTGTCGGAGCTGCTGGGGAAAGACGTGAAGATGGCGAAGGACGTCATCGGCGAGGACGCGCAGACGCTGGCGGGCGAGCTGAAGGCGGGCGAGGTCATGCTGCTGGAAAACCTGCGCTTCCATAAAGAAGAAGAAAAGAACGACCCCGAATTTGCCAAGAAGCTCGCGGGCTTCGCCGAGATCTACGTCAACGACGCGTTCGGCACGGCGCACCGCGCGCACGCCTCCACCGAGGGCGTGGCGC
>CAZEIC010000037.1:0-21786 GCA_964512175.1 uncultured Oscillospiraceae bacterium
CGGCGTTTTCGATATCTGGAAATTTGGCATTGCTCATTGACGCGGTTTGTGTTAGAATAACGCTCGTCGGTTCCCGTAGCTCAGCAGGATAGAGCGGCCGCCTCCTAAGCGGCAGGCCGTGGGTTCGAATCCCGCCGGGAACGCCATCCATCCCGCATGCGCCAGCGTGCGGGGTTTTCTATATACAAACCGTATGTGCCGCTATTGACAGCGGGCGGCATCCAGCGTATGCTGGCGGTGGCATTGGAAACCACATACCGGAATACTTGCAGGGAAGCGGGGAAGAACATGCACAAGCTGATCAAACCGAAGAAGCTGTCTCCGGGCGACACAGTCGCGACCATCTCCATCAGCGCCGGCAGAGCAGGGGACGCGGACATGCTGCCGCGCTATAACATTGGCAAAAAGCGGCTGGAAGACGTCTTTGGTCTGCGCGTGGTGGAGACGCGGCACGCGTTGAAGGGGATGGATTTCATATACAAGAATCCGAAGGCGCGGGTGGACGATCTGCACGATGCGCTGCTGGATCCCGGCATCAAGGGCATCATCGCGAACATGGGCGGCGACGACACGTACCGATTGCTGCCGTACATCGACTACGCCGTCATCCGGAACAACCCGAAGGTATACATCGGATTTTCCGACATATCCTCCTCCCACAATATTTTCACGCACGCGGGCGTGTCCTCCTTCTACGGTCCCTGTCTCCTCACGCCCATCGCGCAGCCCGGAGCGCTGGATGCCTACACCGAGCGATGGCTACGAAAAGTGCTTTTTTCGTCGGAGGTGATTGGTCCCGTCGAGCCGTGCGCCGAATGGACGAAGATCGAGTGGAAGAAAACGGATGCCGAGGACATCGTTTGGACGAAGAACGAGGGGTATACGGTGCTGCAGGGAAAAGGCAAGGTAACGGGCAGGCTGATTGGCGGATGCGCCGGACCGCTGCGCCAGATCATGGGGACGAGCGTGTTCCCGACAGCCAATATGTGGAAAGACAGCATCCTCTTTCTGGAGTGCCCCGCGCCATACGGCGCGCTGTCCGGTCTGCATGAGATGCGCGCGTTAGCGGCGACGGGCATGTTCCGTCTGGCGAAAGGCTTGATTTGCACCTACATGAATGCGGATGACCAAAACACGCTGCTCAAAGTGATTCGCGACGAAGAGGGGTTATCGGATTTCCCCATACTGCTGAACGTAGACTTCGGGCACAGAACGCCCATGACTGTGCTGCCCATCGGCGCGATGGCGGAGATCGACTGCGATCACGCGACGTTCTCCATTCTGGAATCGGGCGTTGATTGACGCAGCACGTGCAAAGAAGGGAAGCGCCGCCATGCGAGAGAACGCTGTTCTTGCCGATATCAAGGCGAGAATCGTCCGGCATTTTGAAACGCCGTATAGTTTTAACACGGTGCACGGCAGCGACGAATGCTGCTTTGAGAACATCGCGTTCAGCGTCGGCATGCTCGAGGACGGCGCGGACGACGCGGATATCAACGCGTTCTATGATGTATACGCGCAGAGATTCCGCAAAGACGACGCGCTGATGCGCAGCGATTTCGTGCATTCCATGATGTGCAACGGTTTGCTGCACATGGAAAGCGCCCTGCGCAGGACGAACGCCGAGACGCTGCGGGCGTTCCGCGAGCGGCTGGCGCGCGTCCGCGATTTCGCGGTATCGGGCGCGCCCATCTTCTATACGGAAGATGAAAAACAACGCATGCGAGCCGTTCCGGCGTGCTGGCGCGGCGAGGGTATCGTGCGGCAGGAGCACACGAGCCCGTATCTGCGGCTGCCGAACGTATACGATTTGCTCGGCTTCCACGCCGTATACGGGAAGGACGGCGAGACGGACGCGGCAATCGACGCGATCGTGGCGTTCATCCTCGGAAAGCGGTATCAGGAGGAAACGAAGAACGGCTACGGCATCGGCGTGAACGGCGAGAAGGGCTTCGTCAGGAGCGCGTACTACGCGGTTGGCTGGGATATCCATCTGTCGCGGCTGACCCCAAGGCAGGAGCTGCTGTACATGCTGCTGCTCTCCCCCGTGCCGGGCGCGCGGCAGACAACGTGGTATCGGGAAAACCGAGCGAAATACTAGCGGGCAATCCAAACGGAAGACGGCGCATATCTGTCGGCGCTGACCGCCTTCGCGCGCAAGACCTATTGGACTAGCGGCTGTTATCTGGACTTCGGGCGCGGCAGGCGCGAGAAAGCGGAAACGGTTGCGGTGATGCTAGCGCGGCTTCCCGAATAGCCGCCGCGCCTCGCACATGTCGGTGACAGATGCGAGGACACGCGCCGCTGGGCATGGTAGAATGCCGTCGAAAGGAGGGAGCGCTATGGATTGGTCCACGCGGATGAACCGGGCGATCGACTACATCGAGGATAACCTCGCCGGAGACATCGACCTTGCGCGCGCCGCGCGGCTGGCGCTGTGCTCGTACAACAACCTGTCGGGCATGTTCCTCGCCGTCACGGGCGTGCCGCTGAACGAATACATCCGCCGCCGCAGACTGACGCTCGCGGGCATGGAGCTGCAAACAGGCGGCGATACCATCCTCGACATCGCCATGAAGTACGGCTACGCGTCGCCCACGGCGTTCACCAGAGCCTTCCAGCACCAGCATAAAGCGTCGCCACAGTATGCCAGAAGCCGCAGGATCCCGCTGGTGACTTATCCGCGCATCTCTCTCCAAATACAGGTACGGGGAGGAACGGAAATGAAGGTCAGGACAGTTGAAATGCCCGCGTTCACCATCGTCGGCGTCAAACAAACGTTCAGGAGCGACGCGGCGGTCAATAACATCCCGGCATTCTGGCAGGAGCTGCCGAGAGAAACCTACCAGACGCTGTACGCGCTGGCAAACGGCGCGCCCAAGGGGCTGCTCGGGGTCTGCACGGACTTCATGGGCGACCAGCAGTTTGACTACTACATCGCCGTGGCGACGACGGTGCAGCCGCCCGAGGGGTTCTCGGCGTATGAAGTCCCCGCGGCGACGTGGGCGGTGCTCGAAAAGGACGGAACGCTCGCGGAGCTGAACGCGCGGTTCTGGAAGGAATGGCTGCCTTCCTCGGGATACAGGCGCGCGGACGACAGCGTGCCGGACTTCGAGGTATACCCGGACGACGACATGCCCAAAGAGAACTACGACTACGAGCTTTGGTTTCCCATCGTGAAAGACTAAAAGCATTCCGGGACATTCCGCCCCAGCCCGCCGCACGTCGGCGGATTGGGGTATTTTTATACGCCGCGCCTTGACGAACGCGGAACGAAACATTACAATATCATTGAATACGAAGTATGGAAGGACGGCAGGAGCATGGCACAGGAAACGGCGGCGGTCGGCAGCCGCGAGGTCGCGCGCGCGGCGATCACCATCAGCCTCTCGCGCTCGCGCGAGGAGGAACTGGCGCTCAAGGAAGCTTTCATGCAGGAGGGCATCCTGACGGCGGCGGTCGATTTCGGCGGGGAGTTCGTGCAGAGCGTCATGCGCATCGTCGAGCGCGCGGTCATCGCGGCGCGGCGCGAGCATCTGATCGACGAATCGCACCACGAGGAAGGCGCGGTCGCGGGCGCGGCGCGCGAGGCGGTCTCGCAGGTGGCGGGCAAGGCGCTGGGGCTGTCGGTCGGCGGCAAGATCGGCGTGGCGCGGTGCGGCGACCACGTCGCGGCGGCGGTGTTTTTCGGCATCGGGCTGGTGCACCTCAACGAAGTCTGCATCGGAATGGGGCATCGCGCGCTATGAATGATATGAAGAAACCGCTTTCTATCGCCATCGACGGGCCGGTGGGCGCGGGCAAATCCACCATCTCCGAGGCTGTCGCAAGGGCGCTTGGGATTTTGCATCTGGACACCGGCGCGATGTACCGCGCGTGGGGGCTGGCGGCGCTGCGCGCGGGCATCGACCCCGAGGACGAGCGCGCGGTCTGCCAGCTCTCGCCTGATATCTCGGTCGCCTACCAAGACGGCGAGCAGAAGACGCTGCTGGCGGGCGAGGACGTATCGCTAGCGATTCGTGCGCAGGAGGCGGGCGGGGCGGCGTCGTGCGTCTCACGGTACGCGCCGGTGCGCGCGCGCATGGTGGCGCTCCAGCGCGAGATTGCGAGCGCGCAGTCCATGCTGCTGGACGGGCGCGACATCGGCACCGTCGTGCTGCCGGACGCGGACGTGAAAATCTTTCTGACGGCATCCGCCGAAAAACGCGCCGAGCGCAGGCTTGCGGAGCTACTTTCCAAGGGCGCGGACGCGACGTATGCACAGGTGCTCGCCGAAGTGCGCGAACGCGACCTGCGCGACACCACGCGCGCGGTCGATCCGCTGAAGCAGGCGCGGGACGCGGTGCTGGTGGACACGTCGGCGCTCGATTTTGAGCAGTCGGTCGCCGCGATATTATCGCTTGTGGAGGCAGCGCATGAACGCAACGCATGAAAAACCCGAGCGCACCTTCTGGTACACCCTCGCGCGCGGCTTCGCGTGGCTGATGTTCCACACGGTCTGCCCGGTGCGCTATCACGGCAGGCAGAACATCGAAAACGCGCGCGCGCCGTTCATGCTGTTGAGCAACCACAAATGCTGGCTCGACCCGCTCGCCATCGTCCAGCCCTGCAAGCGCTACGAGCTGCGCATTCTGGGCAAGCGCGAACTGGCGCGCGGAAAGCTCGCGGGGTATGTCCTTGGCAAGCTGCACATGATCGCCATCGACCGGCACAACACCGATATCGCGGGCATGCGCGGCTGCTACAGGGCGCTCAAGGACGGGCGCGCGCTGTGCATCTTCCCCGAGGGCACGCGCCACCTGCCTGAATTGATGCAGGAAGTCGAGACGGGGTTCGCGGCGCTGGCGCTGCGCGAGCAAACGCCGCTGCTGCCCGTTTACATCGCCGGGAAGATAGCGCCCTTCAAAACGACGCACATCTATTTTGGCGCGCCGCTCGACGTAACCGATATCTACGCGTTGGGAACGGGCAAAGACGCCGTGGACGCGCTGGTGCAGCGCATAAAAGATACATTTTTTTCCATGCGTGACGCGGCTGTGTAATTTTTTTTCAGAGTTGGGAGGAAAAAGAGGACGAACAGCGAATACCCCAATATTCGCCTAACTTTGTGGGAGGGACGACATTGCCGGTCACAGTCGCGCGGCACGCGGGTTTTTGCATAGGCGTGCAAAAGGCAGTCGAAGCGGCGATGCGGGCGGCGGACGCCGCGAAGCGCGAGGCGCTCCCCTGCTGGTCGCTGGGCGAAGTGATCCACAACCCGTGCGTGGTCGAGGAACTCAAAGCGCGCGGCGTGCGGGTCGTTGCTAGCCCCGACGAGGCGCAAGGCGGGTATATCATCCTGCGCAGCCACGGCGAATCGCAAAGCGTATACGCGCGGTGCGAGGCGCTCGGGCTTCAAATCGTCGATTGCACCTGCCCCTTCGTCCGCAGCGTGCACAAAGCCGTCGCGGACTACTCCAGTCAGGGCGCGCCCGTCATCATCGTCGGCGACGCTTCGCACCCCGAGGTGCGCGGGACGGCCGGCTGGTGCAAGGGCGAAGTCTACGTCGTATCCTCGGACGCCGATATCGACGCGCTGCCCCCCATCGAGCGGGCGCTGGCGGTATCGCAGACCACGCTCCCGCAGGCGCAGTGGGAAGAACGCGCGGCGCGTCTGAGGCAAAAAGTTCCCATGCTCACGGAAAAGCCGACCATCTGTCAGGCGACGGATGAACGCCTCGCGAGCGCGAAGGAACTCGCCGTCCGGGCGGACTGCATGGTGGTCGTAGGCGGCGCGCGCAGCGCAAACACGCGAAAACTGTTCGAGGCTTGCAGCCAGCTCTGCCCTCGAACCTGCCTGGTGGAACGTGCGGCGGACATTCCGCCTCACTTTGCGGATATCCACACCCAGCACATAGGAATAGCCGCCGGCGCATCCACACCGGATTGGTCACTTAAGGAGGTTGTCAACGCTATGAACGACATGGAACACAAGGAACAGGCGCTCGCTCCCGAGACGGAAGAACAAACGACAGAAGCTGAAGCCGTCGTGCAGGAAGCAGCTCCCGTATCCGAGCAAGCGGAGGCGGCGCAAGCCCAGCCTCAAGCCGAAGCCCCCGTCGAGGCGATCGAAGAAGCGCCCAAAAAGGAGCTGACGGACGAGGAGAAGCGCAACCAGCGCTTCATGGACGACGTTGAGGCGACGCTCGTGCGCATCCGCACGGGGCAAACGGTCACCGGCACCGTCGTGCAGATCACGGACGAAGAAGTCTGTGTCAACATCGGCTATAAGTCCGATGGGCTGATCAAGCGCAGCGACCTTGTGGACGAAGACGTGAAGCTCGGCGACGAGATCGAAGTCGAGGTCGTCAAGGTCAACGATGGCGAGGGCAACGTGCTGCTGTCGCAACGCAACATCGTCAACCGCAAGGCGTGGGAAGCGCTCATGGCGAAGTACGAAGCCGGCGAATATGTCGACGCGGTCGGCAAAGAAGCGGTCAAGGGCGGGCTGATTGCCCAGGTGGACGGCATCCGCGCGTTCATCCCCGCGTCTCTGCTCGCGCAGCGCTACGTTGAAAAGATCGGTCAGTTCATCGGTCAGCCCATGCGCATCAAGATCATCGAGGTCGACAAGGCGAAAAAGCGCATCGTCGCCAGCCGCAAGCACGTCATCGAGGAAGAGTCCGCAGCCAAGAAAGCGGCTGCGTGGGAGCGCATCGTCGAGGGCGAGATCATCACGGGCATCGTCCGCCGCTTCGCGGACTTCGGCGCGTTCGTCGATCTGGGCGGCGTGGACGGTCTGATCCACATCACCGACCTTGCCTGGAGCCGCGTGGGGCATCCCAGCGAAATCCTGTCCATCAATCAGGAAGTCGAAGTCAAGGTGCTGTCGGTCGATCGCGAGCGCGAGCGCATCCAGCTGGGCTATAAGCAGCTTCGTCCGCGTCCGTGGGACAACATCGAAGAGAAGTATCCCATCGGCATCGTGCTCGAGCGCAAGGTCGTGCGCATCCGCACCTTCGGCGCGTTCGTCGAGCTCGAGCCCGGCGTGGACGGTCTGGTGCACATCTCGCAGTGCGCGCTGACGCGCATCGCCAAGGTCGAGGAAGTGCTCACGCCCGGTCAGATGGTCAAGGTCAAGGTGCTCTCGGTCGATCCCGAAGCAAAGCGCATCGGTCTTTCCATCCGCGAAGTGCTGGAAGACGAAGCCTTCAACTACGCGGGCGACATTCCCGGCGAAGAGCCCGTCATGGAAGACGAGTACGTCGAAGCGGACATCCCCGCCGAGGAAACCGTCGTCGAGGAAACGCCATCCGAAGAATAATTTCACAGCCGCCGCCGCCCATATCCGGTATGGGCGGCGTTGCTGTATTGTTCCACACCATCATCCACGGGGAGACGGCATGCAAAAGACGACGTTGATTTGCGAGGGGAAGACCAAGCGGCTGTTCGCGACGGACGAGCCGGAGCTTTGCGTCATGGAATTCAAGGACGAAGCGATGGCGTTCTACGGGCTCAAGCGCAGGACGATCAAGGGCAAGGGCGAGATGAACAACCTCATCTGCGAGCAGATGTTCCGCTTGCTCGCGGGGCGGGGCGTGGCGACGCACTTTGTCCGTCGGCTTTCGCCCAGCGAGATGCTCGTCCGCCGGGTGGATATCCTGCCCATCGCCATCGTCACGCGCAACATCGCGGCGGGCGACGTTTGCGAGCGCACGGGGATCGCGCCCGGAACGCGCCTGAAGGCGACGGTCGTGGAGTGCCACTACAAAAACAACGAGCTGCGCGACCCGCTGGTGAATTACACGCACATCGCCGCGATGGGGCTGGCGGGGCACGAGGAGATGGAGATCATCCAGCGCGTGGCGCTGACGGTCAACGGCATCCTCTCGACGTTCCTGCAAAGCGTGAACATCGATCTGGTCGATTTCAAGCTCGAATTCGGGCGCGCGGCAAACGGAGAGATCCTGCTGGCGGACGAAATCACGCCGGAGAACTGCCGCTTCTGGGACGCGCGCACGCACGAGGCGCTCGATTTGGACAGGTTTCGGCAGGATTTGGGCGACGTGCGCGAGGGCTACCAGAAGATCATCACGCGCGTGCTGCGCAACGATAGGAACACGGAGGACAAAATCCAGTGAAGAAATGCTGTATGGCGCTGCTCACGGCGCTGCTGCTGTCGCTGCTGACGGCGTGCGCGCTCGCCGAGCCTTCGCAGGACATCACGGCGGAATGCACGTTTCGTTCGCCGAACGCGCAGACCAAGCTCAAGCTGCTGACCGACCGGGATTACGGTACGACGCACAAAACGGTGTACTCCAAAAAGGCGTACATTTCCGTCGTCACCCCGGCGGACAAGCCGTGTTACGGCGTGTACCTCTGCTTCGGCGGCAAAGCGCCGAGGGCGTGGGACGTACAAATCGAGCAGGACGGCAAATGGGTCGCCGTCGCGGGCAACGAAGGGCAGTTCCTGCATGAATACGCCGCGCTGCCCGGGGTGACGGAGTTCCGCGTCGTGCCGCGCGGCACGGGCAACGCCTCGCTGTGGCTGACCGAGCTGTTCGTGCTCGGACCGGGCGACAAGCCCGACTGGGTGCAGGAATGGCAGCCCGCGCCCGCCAAGGTCGATTTGATGATCCTGTCGGCGCACCCGGACGACGAGATCCTGTTCATGGGCGGCACGCTCCCCTATTACGCGGGCGAGCTGAAAAAGAACGTCGTCGTCTGCTACATGACCTACGGCACGCAAAACCGCCGCAGCGAGCTGCTCGACGGACTCTGGGTCTGCGGCGTGCGCACGTACCCGGACATCGGCACGTTCGAGGACGAGCATTGCCTCAAGCTCAACACGGCATACAAATATTGGAAAAAGACGACGGTCAATAAGTACATCACCAACCTGATTCGCCGCTACCAGCCCGACGTGCTCATCAGCCACGATATCGAGGGCGAGTACGGGCACGGCGCGCACAGGCTGTGCGCCGACGCGGTGCAGACCTGCATCCTCTACGCCGCCGACGCGACCAAGTATAAGGATTCGCTCGACACCTACGGCGTGTGGGCGGTCAAAAAGCTGTACTTGCACCTCTACGCCAAGAACCCCATCGTCATGGACTGGCGGCAGCCGCTTGATGCGTTCGGCGGAGAGACGGCGTTTGACGTCGCCGTGCGCGCGTATGCAAAGCATGTGTCGCAGCACGGATACAAACAGTTCGTCGTCGAGCCGGAGGACAGCCCGTATAGCTGCTTCAAGTTCGGTCTGGTGCACACGATGGTCGGGCAGGACGTGGTCGGCGGCGACTTCTTCGAGAACATACCGTAACGCTTGTCTGTGGAAATAGGGAATAACTATCGACCAGTATTTACATTATTTGTAGATATTGGTCATATTGTTTATGCCAACTTTTCCATTAAAAGCGCTTGACTTTTTCCTAATCGGTGCGATAATGTACATGTGAGCGCAGGAGCTCACAGGGTATCTTCCCGAAAGGAGAAACGGTTATGAAGATCAGGATCCAGATTGATTCCATGAAGGAAGCGGAAAAGTTCAGCGCCATCTGCAAGAAGTTCACCGAGGAGCTCACGCTGCGCGCGGACCATTTCTGCACCGACCCCAAGTCCGTGCTGGGCGTGCTGGCGATGATGTATTCCGCGCGCGACGGCATGTACGTTGACACCGCCGAAATGGAAGACAAGCGCATCGCAGAGTTTTCCAAGAGCATCGAGGAATACTTGGCGGACTGACCGCGCGGCAACCGCCGGGCGGCAAGCAAAAAACGGGGCACACCCGCACACATACAAGGGGGAGAGCAAGCGCTCTCCCCTATTTTAGTAGGTTCATGACAATCTCCCGCGCCATCAGCAGCCCTGCGGCGGGCGGCACAAACGACACGCTGCCGGGCACGCCGCCCTCCGCCGCGCGCGTGGGCGTTTCCTTGGAATACACCACGCGCACGCCCGAAATGCCGCGCTTTTTGAGCTCCCGGCGCATCACGCGCGCAAGCGGGCACACGCTGGTCTCCTCGATATCGGCGACCAGAAAGCCCATGGGATTGAGCTTATTGCCCGTGCCCATGCAGCAGACGATCGGCGTGCCCGCGCGCTTGGCGCTTACTATCAGCAGGAGCTTGGAGGACACGCTGTCGATCGCGTCGGCGACATAGTCGTATCGCGCGAGGTCGATTTGGGCGGCGGTCTGTTCGTCATAAAACAGCGGAAGCGCCGTGATGCTCGCGGCGGGATGGATATCACGCAGGCGCTCCGCGCAGACCAGCGCCTTTTCGCGCCCGATGTTTGAAGTCAGCGAGATAATTTGTCGGTTGAGGTTGGAGGGCGCGACCGTGTCGCCGTCCACCAGCGCGATTTCTCCCACGCCCGCGCGCGCCAGCGCCTCGGCGCACGCGCCGCCCACGCCGCCCAGCCCGAAAACGACGACGCGCGCGCGCGACAGCTTTTCGACCGCGCTTTCCCCCAGCACCAGCGCCATACGCGATAGATCCATGCTCACGCACCCGTCCTTTCCGTGCCCTTGCCGTGCCCCGCGACCGTCGCGGTCAGCAGCCCAACCTTGCATGCGCCCGCCGCACGCAGCGCTTTGGCGCAGGCGCGCGCCGTCGCGCCGGTCGTGCGCACGTCGTCCACCAGCAACACGCGCATGCCGCGCACGTCCATAGTCGCCGCAAAAGCGTCTTCGACGTTGCGTTGCCGCGCCTTGGCATTGAGGCGCGTCTGCGTCATGGTGCGCCGCGTGCGCGTCAGCGCGTCAATCACGGGCACGCCGGATAGCTTGGAGATCTCGCGGCACAGCAGCGCCGCCTGATTTGCGCCGCGCGCGCGTTGGCGCTTCTTGTGCAGCGGCACGGGCGCAAGGCAGTCGTACTCCGCCCACGGGAAGGAGCGCGCCATGCCCGCGCCCAGCGAAAGCGCCGCTTCGCCGCAGCCGCCGTATTTGAGCCGATGCACAAGCAAGCGCGCCTCGTCCCTGTGAAAGTACGCCGCGTGCATGCCGTCCAGTCCCTCGCGCCCGCCGCGCGCGCAAAACGCGCAGCGCTTCCCCTTTTGCACGGGCGACAGGCACTTGACGCACACGCCGTCGCGAATATAACATGCTTCCAGCGCTTCCCGGCACGCGGGGCACAGACTGTCCGGCAGCTCCGCAAGCCTTGGATGTCCGCAGACGAGGCAGCGCGCCGCGGGCGGAAAGCACAAATCGAGCGCCGCGCGCGCAATGCGCCGAACGGGCGCGAGCAGCACCGCCATCAGCAGATCACCGCGCCCGGCGCGCGCAGCAGGCGCTCTGCCAGCGCGGTATAACGCTTGTCGATGTGGTCGTTATGCACCATCGCGGCAATCGCCTCCTCGCGCCCGACGAGCACCACCAGCCGCCGCGCGCGCGTGAGCGCGGTGTAGAAAAGATTGCGCGTCAGCAGCATCGGCGGGCCGCCGACGACCGGCAGCACGACCGCCTGAAACTCGCTCCCTTGGCTCTTGTGCACCGACAGGCAGTAGGCAAGCTCGAGTTCTTCCAATTGCTGGTATTCGTAGATGACCTTGCGCTCGTCGTCGTAGAGCACCGTCACCGTGCGGTCGGAAGCGTCGATCTCACAGACGAACCCTACGTCGCCATTGAACACGCCCTGCCCGTCCACGCCGTCGAGCGTCTGCCACTCCAGCTGATAATTGTTCTTGACGTGCATGACCTTGTCGCCCTTGCGGAATGTCGTGTCGCCGTAGGTGATCGCCGCCTGACCGGGCTTTTCGGGGTTGAGCGCCGCCTGTAACAGCCGATTGATCGCGAGCACGCCGCACGCGCCCTTCTTGGTCGGCGAGAGCACCTGAATGGCGCGCACGCCGTCGGCCGTTTCCAGATATTTGGGCAGGCGCGTCTGGCAGAGCGTCACGATGGCACGCGCCGCGTCCTCGGCAAGCGATTGGCGCTCGAAAAAGAAATCGCTGTCGCGGCGGTTGAGCACGGGCAGATCGCCGTGGTTGATGCTGTGCGCGTTCTGCACGATCAGGCTTTGCCCCTCCTGCCGAAAAATTTGCGACAGCCGCACGCTCGGAATCACATGGCTTTTGAGGATATCGCCCAGCACATTGCCCGCGCCGACCGACGGAAGCTGGTCTGCGTCGCCCACGAGCAGCAGCCGCGTGCCCGGCTGCAAAGCGCGCAGCAGGCTGCGCATCAGGAAGATATCGACCATCGACATTTCATCGACGATCACGCACGCGCAGTCCAGCGGGTTTTCCTCGTTCTTCTGGAAAACGCCCTCGTCGCCGCCGTATTCCAGCAGCCGATGCAGCGTTTTCGCCTCCCTGCCCGTCGCCTCGGTCATGCGCTTTGCGGCGCGTCCCGTCGGCGCGGCGAGCAGCACCTCGCCCGAGCCCGACAGCAGCGAGAGGATGCAGTTGATGAGCGTCGTCTTGCCCGTGCCCGGGCCGCCCGTGATGACCAGCACGCCGCTTTCGACCGCCTGCAGCGCCGCCTGCCGCTGCTCGCGGCTGAAGGCAATGCCGTCCTCGCGCTCGAACTGTTCGATGCGCCGCTTCGCCTCGCCCGGCATCATGATTTGCGAAGCGGACATCAGCGACAGCAGCAGCCGCGCGATCTCGCTTTCCGCGCGGAAAAACGCGGGCAGGAACACGCAGTCCTCCTCGTCTATGCCGTCGGAAACCAGCTCGCGCGAAAGCAGCAGCGCGCGCAGGGTTTCCGCCATCACGTCGGGATGCACGCGCAAAAGCTGAGACGCGCGCCCGAGCAGCTCCCGGCGCGGCAGCCACGTATGCCCCGAGCCGACGGCGGCTTCCGTCAAAACGTGCTTGAGCCCCGCGCGCATGCGAAACGCGCCGTCCACCGGCATGCCCAGCGACAGCGCGATGCGATCCGCCGTCAGAAAGCCCACGCCCTCCACGTCGTCCACCATGCGGTACGGGTTCTCCCGCACGACGTTCTGCACCTGATCGCCATATTTCTTGGAAATGCGCATCGCCAGCCCCGGCGGCACGCCGTAGGTCTGCAAGAAAACCATCGCCTGCCGCGCGCCGTACTGCTCGCGGAAGCTGTCGGCAATCTGCCGTGCGCGCTTTTGCCCGATGCCCGAGATTTCGCAAAGACGCTCGGGTTTTTCGGAGAGCACGTCCATCGCCTTGAGCCCGAATTCCTCAACGATGAGCTTCGCCGTCGCCGGACCCACGCCGCGAATCAGGCCGGACGCGAGATAGCGCTCGATGCCGCGCAGCGTCGAGGGCTTCTCGATATCGCACGATACCGCCTTGAACTGCTTGCCGTACTGCGGGTGCGACATCCATTGCCCTTGAAAGACAGCCGCCTCGCCCGCCGCCATCTCG
Organism: uncultured Oscillospiraceae bacterium; assembly: GCA_964512175.1. Classification (GTDB taxonomy): domain Bacteria; phylum Bacillota; class Clostridia; order Christensenellales; family Aristaeellaceae; genus CAZEIC01. The sequence goes on from CAZEIC010000037.1 coordinate 13,327, forward strand.
GGCAGGATGCCGACCACCGTGACATGCTCGCGCCCCGCGCGCGTCTGCACGACGGAATAGCCGTTTTCGTCGTTCCGGAACACCGTTTCGGCAATGGTCGCCTTGAGTTCATCCATGCTGCTTGCTCCAAAGCCCGTAGCGCGCGTCGTTCTTGAGCGCCTCGAGCATGCTTTCTTTCGCCGTCGGGTAGCGCGCGCACAGCAACGCCAGCAATTCCTTCATTTCTTGGCGCTCGGTGTGCCCGTCCATCGGGCAGGGGTTTTTGCACGCGGGCACGGCAAGCCGCCGCGCGATGCCGATGATTTCCTTTTCGGGCGTATAAATCATCGGGCGGACGACCGTCACGCCGCTGTCTTCCAGCGCCGTCACGGGCGAAAAGGTGGCAAGCCGCGAGCCGTGCAGCACGTTGAGCAGCAGCGTTTCCAGCGCGTCCTCGCGGTGATGCCCGAGCGCGAGCTTGTTGCAACCCGCGTCCCGCGCCATGCGCACCAGCGCCCCGCGCCGCACGCGCGCGCACAGCGCGCACGGGTTTTTCTCCCTGCGCTCCTCAAAGAGTGCGCGAAAGAGATCGGTTTTTTGCACGGTCAGCGGCACGGAAAGCGCCTCGCATTCGCGCCGGATGGTCGCGACGTCAAACGGTTCGCCCGGAACGAGCGTCAGCGCGCGCAGTGCAAAGCCGCGCCCGTCAAACTGCCTGTACAGCGCGAGCGCGCGCAGCAGCACCATACTGTCCTTACCGCCCGACACGCCGACCGCCACGCTGTCCCCGGGCGAAAACATGCCAAAGTCCGCGTCGGCGCGGCGGATATCGCCCAGCAGCCGCTTCACGACGCGCTTTGCAGGATGGTCATGAATTCCTCGCCGGTGATCGTTTCTTTCTCCAGCAGGTACTTGGCGAGCGCATGCAGCTTGTCCATGTCCTTTTCCAAGATGCCGCGCGCCGCATCGTGCGCCTCGCGGACGATGCCCTGCACTTCTGAATCGATGCGCGCCGCCGTGTCCTCGCTGCACGCGAGCGAAGCGTCGCCGCCCAAGTACTGGTTCTGCACCGTTTCCAGCGCGACCATGCCGAACTTCTCGCTCATACCGTACCGCGTGACCATCGCGCGCGCGATGCGCGTCGCCTTCTCGATGTCGTTGGACGCGCCCGTCGTCACGGTGTCAAACACCAGCTCCTCGGCGCACCTGCCGCCCGTGAGCGTGGCGATTTTCGCCATCGCCTCCTCGCGCGTGAGCAGGAAACGCTCGTCCTCCTCGACCTGCATGGTGTACCCCAGCGCGCCCGATGTGCGCGGGATGATCGTGATCTTGTGCACCGGCGCGGACGCTTCCTGCCGCGCCGCGACCAGCGCGTGCCCGATTTCGTGGTACGAAACGATCTTCTTTTCCTTTTCGGAGATCACCGCGCCCTTGCGCTGATACCCGGCGATGACGACCTCGACGCTCTCGTCCAAATCGCCCTGCGTGACCTGCGTTTTCCCCAGCCGCACGCCCATTCCCGCTCCGCGCCCGACGCGCCGCTTGTCGCGCGCGCGATGGCGTCAAAGTCCACGTCCGCCGCCATTTTGACCTTTTGCGCGTGCACCTTCAGAATCGCGACGCGCCCCGCGAGGTCGGGCAGCTCCACCGGGATGCGTCTGTCAAACCGCCCGGGACGCAACAGCGCCTTGTCGAGCGAATCGGGGCGGTTGGTCGCCGCGAGGATGATGACGCCCTTGCGCCCGTCGAAGCCGTCCATCTCGGACAATAGCTGATTGAGCGTCTGCTCGCGCTCGTCATTGCCGCCGGGCAGCCCGGAATCGCGCTTCTTGCCGATGGTGTCGATTTCGTCGATGAACACGATGCAGGGCGCTTTCTCATTCGCCTGCTTGAACAGATCGCGCACCTTCGCCGCGCCCATGCCGACGAACATCTCCACGAATTCCGAACCCGAAATCGAGAAGAACGGCACTTTCGCCTCGCCCGCGACCGCTTTGGCGAGCAGCGTTTTGCCCGTGCCAGGAGGGCCCACCAGCAGCGCGCCCTTGGGCAGGTTCGCGCCGATATCGGTATATTTCTGCGGATTGTGCAGGAAATCGACGATCTCCGACAGCGCTTCCTTCGCCTCGTCCTGCCCCGCCACGTCGGCAAACGTCTTGCCGGTCTGCGCCTCGATGTAGATTTTGGCGTTGGACTTGCCCAATTGCAGCGCGTTCATGCCGCCCATCTTCGCGCCCATGCGCTTGGCAAAAAAGCGCCCGAGCAGCGAAAACAGCGCGATGGGCACGACCCACGTCATGATGAACGACACAAGCGGCGAGTTTTGCTGCGGAATCTCGGAGGAGAACGTCACGCCCGCCTGATAGAGCTTGTCCACCAGTGCGTCGTCCTGCCAAACGCCCGTTTTGTGGTAAACGGTCTTGCCGTCCTCGCCCTCGGCGGAGAAAACAAGCTGGCTGTCGTCCCGCGCGACCTGCAAGACTTTGCCTTCGTCCAGCAGTTTCAGAAACTCGTTATAGCCGACCTCCGTCACCTGCGCGGACAAAAGCGCCGGAAACACAAACGCGTTGAGCAGCAGCAGCACCGCCGACACGATCAGCGCGTAATATATCAGTGGTTTTTTCGGCATCTTCCCGTCGATCATTATTCCACCTTCTTTCCAATGGAAGCATAAGGCAAATCACGGCGTTTGTCAACCGACAAAGGGCGGCAATATCATGTCATCCCGCGCTTTCCCGGCATAGTATGCGCCGAGGGGAGGTGGACGGCGTGGACTACTGGATCGCAGACGCGGCGCGCGGGCTCGCCGTCGTGCCAAGCGCAAAGAACGCGCCCGACTGCCCGTCCCCAGAAGCGCTCTGCGCCTATCGCGGGCGCGTGTGGTGCGCGTGCGGCGCGAAAGGCGCGCTGTTTGACGCGGGCACGCGCAGGGCGCTCCGGGAATGCCCCTTCCCGCCCGCCGTCGTGCGCATGGAGGCGCTGCCCGGGGCGCTCTACGCGCTCTCGGGCGACGCCGACAGCGTCAGTCGCCTTTGCCCGGAAACGGGGCAACTGCGCTTATGCGCCTCGGCGGGCTGCTATCCGCGCGACATGTGCCTGAGCCCGTGCGGGCGCATGCTGGCGGTCGCGGCGGGCACGGAGGGCGCGCTGCTCGTCATGGACTGCGAGACGCTCGACGAATATCGGCGCATCCCAGTACCCGGCGTTGCCAGCAGCGTGTGTTTTTTTTCGGGCGGGCTCGCGGCGCTCTGCGCGGCGGGCGATCAAGAGCTGCAAACGCTTCTCTACACTGTCAGCGCGCGCGGCGTCGTCCGCGAACGCCTGACACTGCCCGGTCCTCCGGGCGCGCTCTGCGCGCTGCCCGACGGCGGGCTGTGCGTCGGCGGGCAGGGCACGCTGCTGCGCTGGTATCCCGACGGGCGCTCCGCCATGCTCGCGCCCTGCCTGCTGCCGGTGCGCGCGCGCCCGGTCAAGGGCGGCGTGCTGGTCGCCGATATCATGGCGGGGCGCGCGCTGCGCGTGCCGCTGTCGGCGCACGAACGCGCGCAGTGCCTGTATACAGGGCGCGAGATCGTCGATATCGTGCAAATCGAAAGCGCCGTCCAGCCGACTGGCTGAACGACGCCTCTTCCTCCGCATGCAAGAACCGTTAGTCCTGCGCGGGAGCTCCTACCGGGCACACATCGGCGCAAGCGCCGCAATCCACACACTTTTCAGGGTCGATCTCGTACTGCCCGTCGCCCTCCGAAATTGCTTCCTGGGGGCACTCGCCTTCGCAAGCCCCGCAGCTAATGCACGCGTCAGAAATCTTATACGCCACACTATGCACCTCCTTTTCACGCAATCTGGCCGCGCGAACGCGACCGCATCGGTATCATATCATCAATCGACAGGAATTGCAAGCATGAAAACCGAAAACCGCGCGCGGCGTTCGTACCGATTCTGTATTTTTCGGTTTCATGCGCGCGGAAATGGTGTATAATGGAAGCAACAAGACAAAGGAGGACGCGTTATGCCATCCATCGAACCCGCCGCCTTCTTCAAGCTCTCCTACGGGCTGTTCGTGCTGACCGCGAAAGATGAAAAGGACAACGGCTGCATCGTCAACACCGTCATGCAGGTGACGGACGACCCCAAGCGCGTCACGCTCGCCGTCAACAAGCGCAACCTGACGCACGACATGGTGCGCGATACGGGCATATTCAACGCCTCCGTGCTGTCGGAGAGCGCGCCGTTTGCGCTGTTTGAGCGCTTCGGCTTCCAAAGCGGCAGAAATGCCGACAAGTTCGCGGACTACGCGCCCTGCGAGCGCTCGGACAACGGGCTTTTATACCTCCCGGAGCACGCAAGCGCGTTGATTTCGGGTAAGGTCATTCAGAGCGTCGATTGCGGCGCGCACACGCTGTTCATCGCCGACGTGACGGAAGCGCGCGTACTATCGAGCGAGTCACCCGCGACCTACGCTTACTATTTCGCACACATCAAGCCCAAGCCCCAGCCGCAAAAGAAGAAGGGCTTTGTCTGTAAAATCTGCGGGTATGTCTACGAGGGCGACGAGCTGCCGCCCGACTTCATCTGCCCGATTTGCAAGCACGGCGCGGCGGATTTCGAGCGGTTATAAACGCTGTTGCGCGAACGCGTACATGCCGATTGCCGCCGCGACCGAGAGGTTGAGCGAGTCGATATCGGAAGAATGCGGGATGCGCACGGGCTGACCGAGGTCTGAAAACGCCGTCGGCAGCCCGCTTCCCTCGTTGCCAAACACCAGCGAATACGGCGCGTGCGGCGAAACGTCCGCGGGCGCGAGCGCGCCGTCCACCAGCATGAACGGATACAGCGCGCGGTCGGGATGCTGCGCGCGGTACTCGTCAAAGTCGTCATACTCGCGGCAATGCAGGGAGAACATCGCGCCCATGCTCGCGCGAATCACATGCGGGTCAAAGCCGTCGGCGGCGGGGCGGATGACCGCGATATCGCGGAAACCGAAGCCCAGCGCCGTGCGCAGCACCGTGCCGAGGTTGCCCTTGTCGGACGGGTGATGCAGCACGATGTGATTCGCGTCCGGCGAGAGCGCGTCGGAAAACTTTTCAAACACCAGCGCGGCGAAGCAGTTGTCCTTGCCCGATACGCGCGCCAGCGCGCGATCGGCTTCCTCCTCACGAACGCGCAAAGCGGCGCACGCCTCGCGCAGCGCCGCAAGCCCCTTTTCCTCCTGCGCCTTGGACGAGACGAGCAGCCTGCGCGCGCATTCCGGGCGCTTTTTGACGCACTCCAGCGCCGGGAACAGCCCCAGCGCATATGAATACGCCAGCTCGCGGCGATATGCTTCCAATGCGGGCATGTGTTGCCTCCTATTTCATGAACCGCCGGACGAGGCGCAGTTTTTGATCGGTGAACGGCGGATAACGCAGCGGTACGTCGGGGCGCGTTCCGGAAAACAGCACGGTTTTTTCGTGCGTGAAGGTGTCAAAGCCGTGCTTTCCGTGGTACGCGCCCATCCCCGACAGCCCCACGCCGCCAAACGGCACGCGCGGCGAGGCGAGGTGCATGATGGTGTCGTTGACGCAGCCGCCGCCGAACGGCACGCGCGCAAGCACGCGGTCGATGGTCGCCTGATTGCCGGAAAACAGATACAGCGCCAAAGGCTTGTCGCGCTCGTTGACGCGCGAAATTACATCGTCGATGTTCTTGAACGGGATGACCGGGAGCACCGGTCCGAAAATTTCCTCCCGCATGACGGGCGCGTCCCATGAAACGCCGTCTAGAAGGGTCGGCGCGATGCGCCCATCCTTGCCGATACCGCCGCAATACACGTTTTCGCCCGCAATCAAGCCCATCACGCGGTCATAGTGCTTTTGCGACACCATGCGCGGCCAATGGTCGCACGCCAGCGCGTCCGCGCCGTAGAACGCCTGCCAGTTTTTGCGGATTTCGGCAAGCAGCGCGTCCTTGACGGCTTCGTGAACCAGCAGATAATCGGGCGCGACGCAGGTCTGCCCGGAATTCAAGCCCTTGCCGAAGGCGATGCGCTTTCCGGCAATCGCGATATCCGCCGTCTCGTCCACGATGCACGGGCTTTTGCCGCCCAGTTCGAGCGTGACGGGCGTGGCGTGCACCGCCGCCTTCTCGAGCACCAGCTTGCCGACCGTCGCGCCGCCCGTGAAAAAGATGTAGTCGAAGCGCTCGTCCAGCAGCGCTTGGTTTTCGGCGCGCCCGCCCGTGACGCCCGCGACGCGCTCCTTGGGCTGCCACGAAGCCAGCAATTGCGCAATCACGCCCGCCGTGGCAGGCGAATAATTGCTGGGCTTGACGACGCAGGCGTTCCCCGCCGCGAACGCGCTGACAAGCGGCGTGAGCGTCAGCTGGAACGGGTAATTCCACGGCGACATGATGAGCGCGATACCGTATGGCTCGCGGTACACGCGCGTTTTCCCGGGAAACTGCGCAAGCGGCGTGCGCACGCGCTTGGGGCGCGCCCACGCGCGCAAACGCTTCGCGGTGTAGGCGATTTCCGACAACACCATACCTACTTCCGTCATGTACGCTTCGCCCGCGCTCTTGCCAAGGTCGCTGTGCAAGGCTGCGAGGATGTCCCCCTCCCGCGCGCGAATGAGCGCTGTCAGCTTGCCAAGCGCCTCAATACGCGTGGGTACGGGCAATATGCCGTCCTCGCGGGCGAGCGCGGCGCGCTGCGCTTGCACCAAATCATGTATATCCATACATTTCTCCCAGCAGCGTCTCCGCCATTTTCTTGCCGTTCTGCCCCACTTGACCGACAGGCCCCGTGCAGGAGGGACAGCCGCTTTCGCACGCGCACGCGCGCACCAGCTCGCGAGCATAGGATAGCAGCTCGCCGCGCATTTGATACGCCTTGTTCGCCAGCCCCACGCCGCCCGGGCAGTTGTCGTACACAAGCAGCGTCGGCTTGCCCGTAAACGGGCACTTAACTTGATACCGCACCGAAAGGTCGGTCGGCGCGCACATGAGGTACAGCGGCGCGACGATGCGCAGCAGATTCTGAACGCCCAGCATACCGTTTTGCAGGCTGTCCTTGTCAAACCGCGAAGCCAATTCGTCCGGCAGCGTCCACCACATGGCGGTGGTGTGCATGTCGGTTTCCGGCAGGCGCACCTGCCCGAAGCCTAGGTTCTCGCCTGTATCAAATTTCATTTTCTTGAATATTTTTACAAGCGCCGTGACCTTGACCTCACCCAGCGCGGCGTTCTTCGCCTCTTCCTCGATGGAAAGCAGCGACAGGCTGACGTTCAAATCAGCGTCGGTATAGTAATCGACCGTGACGCGCTTGATGTACGCGCGGCAAGCGTCGAAATCGAGCTTCTCGACCTGATACTGCTGCCCCTCGTGCAGGTAGATGGCGTTCTCGTGCAGCAGCATGGGCACGGTGAACCTGTCCATCTCGCCGACCATGCGCGGCTTGCCCGGCTCGGTGATATCAATGATGAGGTAATTCTCCGTCATGGCGGTGCGCAGCGAAATCTCGCTCGCCGGGAAATCCTCCGCCGACCAGTGCCACGTCTCCCCCACATGCCGCACGATGCCAGATTCCGAGAGGAACGTCAGCATCTCGTCTGCCCCCGGCGCGCCGCCGAGCGTTTCGCCGTCGCGGAACGGAAGCTCATACGCCGCGCACTTGAAGTGGCTCATGAGCACATAGAGGTTGTCCGGGTTGAGCAGCGCGTTCTCGGGCGACTGCGCGAAAAAGTAGTCCGGGTGCGTGATGATATACTGGTCGATGGCGGCGCTCGACGCGCACAGCACCGTCAGCGACACGCCCTGCCTGCGCCCCGCGCGCCCCGATTGTTGGTAGGTGCTGGCGACCGTCCCCGGATACCCGCACAGCACGCACGCCTCCAGCGCACCGATGTCGATGCCAAGTTCTAATGCGTTGGTGGACACCACGCAGTCGATATCCCCCGCACGCAGCCCACGCTCGATATCGCGGCGCTCGGAGGGCAGGTACCCCCCGCGATACCCGCGCACGCGCGGCGCGTCGCCGACGGGATCGCGCGCCAAGTCCTTGAGGCGCTTGGTCAGCACCTCGACTTGCAGCCGGCTCTTGGCGAACACGATGGTCTGCACGCCGTTTTGCACAAAGCGCGAGGCGATGCGCATCGTCTCGTTCAGCACACTGCGGCGAATGCCGAGCTGCGCGTTGACGACGGGCGGGTTGTAAAACACCGTGTGCCGCGCCGCCGTCGGCGCGCCGGACTGGTCGATCAGCGTCACCGGTCTGCCAATCAACGTCTGCGCAAGCTCGCCCGGGTTCTTGATGGTCGCCGAGCAGAGGATATACTGCGGATGGCTGCCGTAAAACTCGCACAGGCGCGACAGTCTGCGCAATACGTTGGCGAAATTGCTGCCGAACACGCCGCGGTAGGCGTGGATTTCGTCGATGACGATGTATTTGAGGTTTTCAAAGAGCTTGACCCATTTTGTATGGTGCGGTAATATGCCCGAATG
>CAZEIC010000037.1:21796-24450 GCA_964512175.1 uncultured Oscillospiraceae bacterium
TGCTGCGCCTGCCGCACGGCGCGGCGGGCGCTGCCCGGGGTGTCGCCGTCGTAGGTGTAGGTCTTGATGTCCTCGCCCAGCAGCGTGATAAGGTCATACAGCTCGGCGACCTGATCCGCCGAGAGCGCCTTGGTCGGGAACAGGTAAAGCGCGCGGGTATTGGGATCTTTGAGGATGGACGAGAGCACCGGGAGGTTGTAGCACAGCGTTTTGCCGGACGCCGTCGGCGTGACGACGACCACATCCTCCCCGCGCGCGACCGCTTCCCAAGCCGTTGCCTGATGCGAATACAGCGCGCGCACGCCGCGCTTTTGCAGCGCCTGCGGGATGCGCGCGTCCATTTCTTCGGGAAACGGCGCGTAGACCGCCTCGCGCGCGGGCGTTTCATGCCAGCACGTCACGCACTCCATGAACGCGCGGTCACGTCTGAGCGCGTCGATGACCTGTTCAAGGTTCATGCAAGCCTCTCCTTGATGGCGGCGAGCAGCGCGTCGCCCAGCTTCGCCGCCGCGTCCTCGCCGCCGGCGTGCGCGTTGACGTACAGCTTGATTTTCGGCTCTGTGCCGCTGGGGCGCACGCAGACGAAATGCCCGCCCGCAAGCTCGTAATACAGAACGTCGGACTGCGGGAAGCCCATCTTCTCGGCTCTCCCGCCGCATACGCGCTCGCCGGACAGGTAATCGCGCACGGCGGCGACGGGCACGCCCGCAAGCGCCTCGGGCGCGTTTTCGCGCAGCGAGCGCATCAGCGCCTTCATGTTTTCCACGCCCTCCGAACCGGGCATGGTAATGGACACCACGCGCTCGACGTAATAGCCGTAGCGCTCGTAGATTTCGCGCAGGCGGTCATGCAGCGTGATTCCCTCCGCCATGCACGCGCACGCCGCCTCGGCGATCAGCAGCGACGCGTTCACGCCGTCCTTATCGCGCACGCGCGTGCCCGACAGGTAGCCGTAGCTTTCCTCGAAGCCGAACAGGAACGTATGCGCGCCCGACTCCTCGAACTGTTGAATTTTCTCGCCGATGAACTTGAACCCCGTCAAGGTATCAAACAGCGTCACGCCGAAGTCCTCGCAGATGATGCGCGCAAGCTCGGTGGACACCACGCTCTTGACGACCGCGCCGTTCTTGGGCAGCGTGCCCGCCGCCTTTTTCGAGGACAGGATGTGATACAGCAGCAGGCAGCCGATTTGGTTGCCCGTGAGCGTCTGAAAGCGGTCGTTTTCGTCGCGCACGGCGACGCCGAGGCGGTCGCAGTCCGGGTCCGTACCGAAAATCACCGTCGCGCCGACCTGCTCGGCAAGCGGCACGGCAAGCTGGAACGCCGCCGGGTCTTCGGGGTTGGGCGCTGTGACCGTCGGGAAATCGGGGTTGGGCGCTTCCTGCTCGGGCACGACCGTCACGTGCGTCACGCCGACCTCGCGCAGGATGCGGCGCACCGGGACGTTGCCCGAGCCGTGCAGCGGCGTATATACGATGCGCAGATCGCCGCCCTCGCGCGCGAGCAGCTCGGGGCGCACAGACAGCGTTTTCACCATGGCGATGTACGCGTCGTCCACCTCGCGGTCGCCGATCATTTGCAGCAGCCCCGCGTCCAGCGCGGCGCGCTCGTCCATCGGCTGGCACGCGCGATATGGCAGCGCGCGGATGCACGCAGTCACGTCGTCCGCCGCTTCCGGCGAAAGCTGCGCGCCGTCCTCCCAGTAGACCTTGTAACCGTTGTACTTGGGCGGGTTGTGGCTGGCGGTGACGACCACGCCTGCGATGGCGTTCAGATGCCGCACCGCGAACGAGAGGATCGGCACGGGGCGCAGCGCGTCAAACAGGTACGCCCGCACGCCGCTTGCCGCGAGCACGAGCGCCGTTTCCTTGGCGAACTCCGCGCTCATCCTGCGCGAGTCATACGCGATACACACGCCGCGATTTGCCTGTTCAGGCTTGCGCAGGATATAGTCCGCCAAGCCCTTGGTCGCGCGGCGAACGTTGTATTTGTTCATGCGGTTCGCGCCCGCGCCGAGCACGCCGCGCATGCCCGCCGTGCCGAACGCCAGCTCGGTATAGAACCTGTCCTCGATCTCCTTTTCGTCGCCCGCGATGGCGAGCAGTTCGCGCTCGGTCTGCGCGTCGTCCGCGAACTCCGACAGCCATTGCCTGTATACGTCCATATACGCCATGCGCTTGTCCCCCTATCTTGATCGGTCGCTATCCGTTCCGCACGTCCTGTGATTTCTTCTTTTTCGCCTCGGGGTCGATATACTCGATTTCCATGCGCTCAAAATCGACATGCTCCATGAAATGCTCGCGCAGAAAGCGCGTCTGTGAGAACGTCTCCCAGTCGCGCTCGTGCCGGGGCATGACGATGGGGCGCGCGATATCCAGCCGATGGCACACCGCCGTCAGCGCGTCCTGCCAATCCTCGCGCGCGCAAGGCTCGGTATCGTCGCGCGCGATGCGGTTTTTTTTGACGAGCCTGACCCACAAACTTCCCGCCATGGCGCGCCTCCTCCCGTTTTTGCCATTATCGCACACATCGGGTGATTATTCAAGATTGACAAGCGCCTACGCTTTCCTGTATAATGAAGCGTTTTTCGCAACAAGGAGGATGCACGGATGTCGGAATTGCTCAGGGAAGTCGCGCGAAGGCGCACGTTCGCC
>CAZEIC010000038.1:0-24384 GCA_964512175.1 uncultured Oscillospiraceae bacterium
AATGATTTTCTATGTCGAGGACGATGCGAGCATCCGGGAGCTTGTTTTGTATACGTTGAATCAGGCGGGCTTTCAAACGCGCGGCTTCGCGTCGGGCGAAGGGTTTCTGGACGCTTGCCGCGACGACCAGCCCGAGCTCGTGCTGCTGGACATCATGCTGCCGGGCACGGACGGCTCAGCGCTGCTCAAGGCGCTCAAAAGCGACCGCGCGACGCGGGATATCCCGGTCGTCATGCTGACCGCCAAGGGCACGGAATACGACAAAGTCGTCGGGCTGGACGCGGGCGCGGACGATTACATGGTCAAGCCCTTTGGCATGATGGAGCTTGTGTCGCGCGTGCGCGCGGCGCTCCGGCGCGGCGCGCCGAAAGCGCGGGACGCGGCGCTTGCCTGCGGCGACATTCGGCTGGACACGGACATGCACGCGGCGTTCGTATCGGGCGAGCGTCTTTCGCTGACGCTCAAGGAATACGAGCTCTTGCGGCTGCTGATGGAGAACCCGGGGCGCGCGTTCACGCGCGAGCAGCTGCTGTCCGTCGTGTGGGGCGGCGAATACTATGGCGGCACGCGCACGGTGGACGTGCATGTGCAGACGCTCCGGCAAAAGCTGGGCGATGCGGGGAACGCCGTGGAAACCGTGCGCGGCGTGGGCTATCGGCTGGGAGGGCGTGCGTGATGCGCAAGAAATGGTTCGCCAGCATGGCGCTCGCGGCAGGGCTTTCCGTGCTGCTCGCCGCCGTCTTGATTCTTGTTTCGCTGAACGCCGCGTCCGTTCGCCGCACCGAAAACGCCAACCTGACGGAAGCGCGCGCGCTGGCGGCGGCGCTGGAAAGCGGCGAGGATGTGCGCGTCTACCTCGCGCTGTCCGCCAAAAACGGCGCGCGCGTCACGCTGCTTGCCCAAGACGGCACGGTGCTTGCCGACAATATCGCGCGGACGGACGCAATGGAAAACCACCTTGACCGCCCGGAGTTTCAGGCGGCGATCGCGCGCGGCGAGGGCGTGGCGAGGCGCGATTCCAAGACGCTGGGCGAGCAATATGTCTACTGCGCGGTGAGAATGCACGACGGTAGGCTCGTGCGCGTCGCGCGGTCGCTGCGCACCGTGACGGGCTTGCTCTACGATATCGGCGGCACGCTGGCGTTCGTCGTGCTGTCGACGTTGCTGCTGGCGACGGCGTTTGCGCTCGCGTCGGCGAAGCGTTTTGTGAAGCCGCTGCTGGCGATCGACTTGGAGCATCCCGAGGACAACGTCGCGTATGATGAGCTAACGCCGCTGCTCAAGCGCATTGCCGAGCAAAAGCGCGACCTGCGCGAGCAAGTCCGGCAGATGGAGGTCAGCCGCAACCAACTGGCGGAGATCACCAAGGCGATGCGCGAGGGCTTGGCGGTGCTCGATAGGCACGGGCATATCCTGTCATTGAACGACAGCTCCCGAACGCTGCTGGACGCGGGCGACGGCGATTACATCGGGCGGCATGTCTATGAAATGTACCGCGACGTTCAGTTCACCGAAGCGCTCCGCAAGGCGCAGGACGGTCAGGAAGCGTCGTTTACCGCCGATATATCGGGCAGGCATCTGGAGCTGCGCGTCGCGCCCGTCGCGCCGTCCGGCGCTGTCGAAGGGTTCGTGCTGCTGATTGTGGACGCGACGGAAAAGTATGATGAAGAAGAAACGCGCCGCGAATTCACCGCGAACGTCTCCCACGAACTCAAAACGCCGCTGACGGCGATTTCGGGGTATGCCGAAATCATGCAAAACGGCGTGGCGAAGGACGAGGACATGCGCGCGTTCGCGGGGCGCATCTACAAAGAAGCGCGGCGCATGACCGCGCTCGTGCAGGATATCCTGCGCCTGTCGAGCCTCGATGAAAACAACGTCGCGCTGCCCGCAGAGCGCGTGCGCCTGCAAGCCATCGCGCGGGAGGCAATCGATTTGCTCGCCGCGGAAGCCGATGAAAAAGGCGTGCGCGTAACGTTGGAAGGCGAGGGCGGCGACATTCGCGCGGCGCGCGAGCTTGCGTTTGAAATCCTCAAGAACCTGATCGACAACGCGATTCGCTACAACGTCCCCGGCGGCTCTGTGCGCGTGACGCTGGACGGAACGACCGCCCGCGTGGCGGACACGGGCGTGGGCATCTAGCCCTACGACCAAGAACGGGTCTTCCAGCGCTTCTACCGCGTGGACAAGAGCCATTCCAAGGCGACAGGAGGCACGGGGCTTGGGCTGTCCATCGTCAAGCATGCGGCGCTGTACCTCGGCGCAGAGCTGGCGCTGGATAGCAAACCGGGCGCAGGCACGACCGTCACGGTCGCATTTAAGCCGTGGACGGATGCGCCGAAAGCCCAGATACAGCTTTGACAGCGCAGTTCGCCTTCTGGCAAGTGAGCCCCGCCCGTTAAGCACACCGTCGCAGTGAACGTTATGACAAGCATCTTAATATATCGGAATCATTAACGGGTTACACAACAACACGGTTGTTCTCGCGTCAAGTTTATGGTAGATTCCAGACAATTAGAATAGAAAGAACGTATAAATTTGTTGTCGTCGATTATTCGCCGGAAGTGGTAACTACAGTCACGACTGAATTCGCATTCTATCATACGCCGACAGCAGCACATACGGACACCAGCCGATGTTGTCGCCATGCGCCCAGCCTCTGCCCGTCACATATCCGGTGCATATGCCGACGGCAAAAAACTCATTGATGAACCCAGCGCCCGTGTGATGGCGGCTATCTTTCATGCCGCCCGATTTGTTATTCATGTCGATATACTGCAAAGGATGCTGCTGCAGCGCCTTCGAGACATCGAGATAATGCGCGTCGCCCGTATACCGGTACAGCCTATAGTAGTCCGGCGCGGCGTACGCGCTGTAAATATCGCCGCATGCGCCGCCCGCCGTGATGTGGCTAAGCCCCGCCGGCGTCAGGTCGTTACCAGCGCCCGCCATGACCACATAATGCCCCAGCCTGTTCGCGCTTTCGCGCCCCGTAGCGCCGACGGGCGCAAGGTCGATATCCTGAATGATCTGCATCGTTTCCAGAAAATCCGCGCAAAAGATGGCGCGTTCCAGCCATACGGACGCGCGCGTCGCCTCGAAAACGTCCAGATACCCCTCCAGCGCGAGCAGCGAGGATTCACGATCGATGGTCTGCGGGCCGCAGTCCGTAATGCCGTGCATGAACAGCATGTGCCGGAAGCTCTCCTCCCAGACGGCGTGCCCCTTTTCTTCCGCAACGGACAGGTACCGCGCGTCGCCCGTTTGCCTGTGCAGCGCGCACAGAAGCGGCAGCGAGTAATACTCCTGAACGGGAAGCAGTTCCTCCGCTTCGGCAATGACGAACACAAGCCATTCGGGGCGCGGCGTTCCCTCGCGAACCGACCACGCGTAGCACTTGAGCAGGCTGTGCAGCGCCTCGATGGACGCGCGCAAATCGAAGGTCTTTCCACGTCCGTACAAGCGACGCTCGCGCACCTGCGATTCGACGACCGCCAGCGCACGCTCGCGCCAATCCGCACGGGAGAACGCATCAGACGCTTCCAGCATCAGGTGTGCAAGGTCGATATTGCGGAAAAGAAAGCCGCTGCTCGCCTCGTTGTAATCGGCGTCCTTCATATACTTATGGACATCGCCGTCGCAGGTATAGGAAGCGTCCACATACTGAAGCAGCGTGCGCCGCGCGTCGTCCGGGGACACGAATACCCGGAGCTTGGCGAACGTTTGCCACGCCGCGCGCCATGCCGCGCGCATCGCGTGATAGAAATCCGGCGCGTCCAGCGCGCGGATGCCCATGCGCACATCGCGCGACAGCCCCGGGCGCATCGGCAGCAGGCGGTACAGCGTCCCCTTGCCGTCCATGTGCGTATACGCGGGGTATGCGTGGTACAGGCAGGCAGCGCCCGTCGCCGTTTTGCACACGCCCATGCCGGGCAGGAAGAATTCCTCGCTGATAAGCGCGCCGGGGATCGCGTCGGAATGGTCGCCCGCGACGGTCCTGCGCCTGCCGGGAGAGTTGTCCGTCAGCGTCACCGCCCGCGCGCGGCGCTCGTCGTACCCCATGATCACGGGCGCGGAATACGCGTCCACCGCCTCGCCTGCCTCGCCTAAGCCGTTGAGCCGGAAAAACGGTTCGCCCTTGCCGTACCAGTACCCGGGCGCGAACCACGCGAGTTCTTCCGGCGCGTCCGCTTGCGGAAGCGGCATCTCCGTATCCGCGAAGAAGCCGGCGTCGCCCGCGGCGGCGCTCGCCACCGACATACGCCGCGACAGCGCAACGCCGTCCTCCGAGAGCCGATACTCGTCCGTGAAATCCACGCGGCTGCCGCGCGCCGTCGAGACGGCGCAGGAGCACGTCAACACGTCCCCGGACACGGCGGCGCGCGCGTAACCCGGAGCGCGCGATGTTTCCAGCGCGCTTATGGCATCCTCCCGCGCGATATGCAGCGCCACATCGCCGCCATATGCCCAGCGCGCTTCTCCGCGCACCCGGAACGTCGCCGTCCATACGCCCGTTCGCGCCTTTTCCGCCGAAAGCGACAGGTCACCCGCCGTCAGCGTGATTACGTTCGTCATCGATCCATCATCCCTTCACGCTGCCGACCACGAGCCCCTTGACGAAATAGCGCTGCAAGAACGGGTAGACGCTCATAATCGGCAGCGCGCCCAAGAAGATTTGCGCCATTCTGAGCGTTTTCTCGTTCACCTTTGCCAGCGCCGCGATTTCGGCTTCCGTCAGCAGCATTTTATTGACCATGCCGACCGAATTGATGATGCTCATCAGATAGGTTTGCAGGGGATACCTGTCGGGCGAATTCATATAGATCAGTCCGTCAAACCAACTGTTCCAATGCCCG
The DNA here is from genome assembly GCA_964512175.1 of uncultured Oscillospiraceae bacterium. Classification (GTDB taxonomy): domain Bacteria; phylum Bacillota; class Clostridia; order Christensenellales; family Aristaeellaceae; genus CAZEIC01. The sequence goes on from CAZEIC010000038.1 coordinate 4,857, forward strand.
ACCGCCGTGAACAGCAATATCGTGGCGAGCGACGCGGAAGACAGGGGCAGATAGATTTGAACGAGCGTCCGCCAGTGCCCCGCACCGTCCAGCCGCGCCGCCTCGTCCAGCGCCTTGGGGATGCCTCTAAAAAAGTTGAGCATCATGGTGCAGTTCCACATATTGAGCGCGCCGGGGAGAATCAGCGCCCAAATCGTGTCGTTCAGCCCGGTCTTGGTCACGACGAAATAGCTGGGGATCAGCCCGCCGCCAAAGAACATGGTGACGGCGAAAAACCAGACATATGCCGTGCGGCAGCGAAACTCGTCGTTCGACCGAGACAACGGGTACGCCGTTACAATGCAAAACACCATGTTAATCAGGCTGCCCAGCAGCACGCGGCGCACCGACATCAGGAGCGCGCCGAAAAACGCGGACTTCTGCGACAGGAAGGAGTACGCCTCCAGCGTGAACCCTTTCGGCCACAGCCCGACCTGCCCGGCGACGGCGAAGCGGTTGTCAGACAGCGATATGCAAAGCACATGCCACAAAGGGATCAGACACAAAAGCGTCAGGAAGGACAAAAGCACGGCGTTGCATGCGCAAAACACCTTGCGGGACACGCTCGTTTTCATCATCAGCCCTCCCGTCAAAATATCCGATAATCGCTGAACTTATAGGCGCTGTAGTACGCGATGCCAACAAACACAAGCGATATCAAGGACTTGAACACGCCCAGCGCCGCCGAGACGGAGTACTGTCTGTTGATCATGCCAAGACGGTATACGAACGTATCGACGATGTCCGCGGACTCGTACACGAGCGTGTTATACATGTTGAATATCTGATCAAAGCCCGCGTTCAGCACCCCGCCGATGGAAAGCGTCGCCAGCAGGATGATGATGGCGCGCAAGCCCGGCAGCGTGACATGCCAGCATTGACGCACGCGCGAGCAGCCGTCGATAGCGGACGCCTCGTACAGCGCCGGGTCGACATTCGTGATTGCCGCCAAATAGATGATCATGTTGTAACCCATGCCCTTCCAGACATCCGTGACGATCAATATCACGCGAAACCAGGCGTTATCGCCCAGAAAGAATACCTTTTCTCCCGTCACGGCGTACAGCAGCGTGTTCACGCCGCCGTTGAGCGAAAACAGTTCGCGAAACACGCCGCCGAGGATGACCCAAGAGAGAAAGTACGGCAGGAAGAAAATGGTCTGCGATACGCGGCTGAACCTGCGCGAGCGCACTTCGTTGAGCAGCAGCGCCAGCGCAAGCGGTACGATCTGCCCCAGAATGATTTTCGCGACCGCGATTTCCACGGTATTGCGAAAAAGCCTGCCGAAATTCGCGAGCGAGAACAGATACCGGAAATTATCCAGACCGACCCACGGGCTGCCCGCGAAGGACAGGAACGGGTTGAACTTCTGGAACACCATAACGAGCCCGAGCATGGGCAAATACCCGTACACGAGCACGACCAGCACGCTGGGCGCGAGCATCAGATGCAGCGTGGCTTCCTTGCGAAACCAGCGCTTGCGAGGGGATCGCCTGCCGAAAAGCGCTTTTTGCATTGGGATTCTCCTTAAACAACGGGGAGAGACGGTCGCCCGCCTCTCCCCGCGCAATGATCGCTTTTAGTGGATGGCGCTGTACGCGGCGTTGACTTCCGTCGTCCACGTTTCGCCGCCCATCTGCATGTAGCCGGACACGAAGCCGTCCCACGAATCTTCGGTTTCCAAGCCCATGACATAGCGGTTGATGTACTCGTTGGCATAGTCCGCCAGCGTTGCGGCGACGGCGACGCCCGTTTCGGTCTCCGGGCCGTAGAACACATGGTACTCGATATCGCCGTCATTCTTGAGGCGATTGATGATGGCGGTCGCGCATTCGGTATTCTCGGTGTCGATGCGGGAGAGCATCTTGCCGCGCGCGTCGATCCACCACGTCAGGTCTTCTTCCGTTTTCATGTCGGCGCGGTCGTAATGCGCGTAGTCCGCGAACATCTTCCAGTAGCTGTTGGCTTCCTCCTGCCCCTGCGACATGTACGGGTGGAAGATGCCCGTCTCGTACATTTCGGTCAGCGCTTCATACTGCTTGAGCGTGGCGGCGGCGGGCCACATGTTGACGGGCAGCCACCATGTGTTGTCGCGCGCCTGAATCGCCTTATACTCCTCGCTGTCCGCCGACATGGTGCGGGTATACCACGGCCAGCCAGAGCCGCCTTCTTCCTTCGTGGCGTAGAAGTGCAGGTCGTAGAAGGCGTTGAGCATCTTGACCATGGCGATCTTCGCGTCCTCCGTCGCGCTTGCCAGCACGACGTTGTAGCTGACGATGCTGTTCTCGCTCATCTGCATCTTGGCGGGCTGATCCGCCGTTTTGCTCACCATCGGCGCGACCTCCCAGCTGGCGGTCTCGCAGTTGCGCAGCGTCTGCGTGCAGAACCCGTTATCGCTGGAATACCACGCCCCGGAGAAAGCGCCCAGCTTGCTGTCCGCCAGCCGCGCTTTGCACTGTTCGTAGTTGAGCGTGGCGTATTCGGGGTCGATATAACCGTCGGCATACAAGCCGCGCAGATAGTCGAGCGCCTCTTTGGTTTCCGGCTGAACAAGCCCGCGCACGATCGCGCCGTCGCGCTTGATCCACGCGGACGGGTAAGCGCCAAAGGCGTTGAAGACGGTGTCCATGCCCATCTCGCCGCTGCTGGGATTCTCATACAGCGCAAGACCGTAGGTGTCCTTCTCGCCGTTGCCGTCGGGGTCTTGGTCGCGGAACGCCTTGATGATCGCGGTCAAATCGTCCAGCGTCTTGGGGAGCGAAAGCCCGACGTTCTTGAGCCAGTCGGTACGGTAATACATCACGCGGATGCCCGTCATGGGGTCCATCGCGTAGGGGATCGCGTAGAGCTTGCCGTCCTCCGTACAGGTGTCAAACGGCTGCTGGCTGACATAGCTCGCCTTCAGCGGCTCGGAGGCGTATTCTTCCCACACCGCTTTCAGGTCGGCGAGCGCGCCCGCGTCCTTGAGGTAATTGTACGTCTGGAAATCGCACTGCAGAATGTCCGGATAGCTGCCGGACGCCAGCGTCACGGACAGCTTGGTCTCGTACTGGTCGGAGGGCACTTCCCACAGCCAGTCCAGCTCGATGTTCAGGTATTCCTTCAGGGCGTCGTTCCAATAGTTGTTGGAGGGTTTGTGTCCGTTCGCGCCTTCCACAAAGCCCATGACCGCCTTGACTTTCACGGGTTCAGAAAAGGGAGCGAAGGCTTTGTTGACATCCGTCGTTTCCGCGATGGCGGACAGGATGCCAAAGCACATCGTCAGGGCAAGGCATACGCACAGCAGTTTCCTCATGGTGTCATCTCCTTCTTGCAGTCGCCTGCATCGTATACGAAAAGTGTAGCAAAGGCGACGCGGAGTTACAATCCGACATTTTTTACATTCTGTTTCGTTTTTGACCTTCTACAACATCATCCGCACGCGCAGCCCGCCCAGATCGCTGCGCGACAGCCGGATGCCGCCGCCCTCGCCGGACATGCGCAGCCGAAGGTGGATGTTGGCAAGCCCGCTGTCGTCCTTGTCGGCGGACGCGTTGTCCAGCAGCGCCTGCTGACGGTCGATCATTTCGTCCGTCATATGCCCGCCGCTGTCCTCCACGGTCACAAGCAGCCGCCCCTCCCTCTGGGACGCGGAAACGCGGATGGTCAGCGCGCAACCGACGTCCGTTTCAATGCAATACTTGACGGCGTTCTCTATCACCGGCTGTAAAATCAACTTGGGCAGGCGGACGGACAACAGTTCCTCGGGGATATCAACGCACGCGTTCAGCCTGTCTCCAAAGCGGAACTGCTGAATGTTGATGTACTTCCGCGCGTGCTCGATCTCCTCTCCCAGCGTCACCATGCCGTCCTTGCTGCTGGCGTGCGTGATATACTCGAAGTACCCAGACAGCATCAGCGCGAACTCCGCGCCGGCGTCGCAGTTCTCCATGCGGCAGACGCGGTACATCTGGTAGAAGGCGTTATACAGAAAATGCGGCTGGATCTGCGCCTGCAAATGCTTGATTTCCGCGCGCTGCGCCGCCATCTGCGCCTGATACTCGCGCACCAGCAGGGTATCGAGCCGTTCCACGCTGCCGTTGAAATGGCGGTAGATATCGGCGAATTCATCCTTGGACATGGGGTGGATGCGCACGGCGGTATTCCCGCGCGCCACTTGGTCAAAGCCGTCCAGCAGCCTGCCCAGCGGACGCGCGACCATCCTGCGTAAAAGGTACGCAAACAGCAACAGCTCGACCGCCATGACCAGCATGAGGACCGCGTACCACAACGTGTACGCACGCCCCATGCTCTGCAGCGTATCGCTTCGCAGGAACACGGACAGCAGCATCTCCGCGCCCTTGGTCGTCAGCGTGACGGGAAAGCGCATCCGCCACCCGCCTTCCGCGCGCGTCCACTGCGCGGCTTCATCCGCCAGAAAGGGCGGCTCGCCCATCGTGAGCGCGACCTCCGTCTGCCCCATGATCCCCGCGAGGCAGTAATTCATCAAATCGCCGAGCGATATCTCAACGCCCACAAGCGCGCCGCCGCGGTTGACCAGATTGGTCGACAGCATATACAGCAGCCAGAGGCGGTCGCCCTCCAGCACAGCGCCATCCGTGGCGGCGGCAAGGCGCGCGTACAGATCGCCGTCCAGCCGGTCGTACCGCGTGTTGTCGGTGATTTGCCGGTCGGTCGCGGGGAACTGGAAAAACGCGCTTTTGATATAGGCGTAGCCACGCCGCATCATCTGAAGCTGCTGATAGAGCAGGTTCGACTTTTCATAGATGAGGCCTCGGTCCTTGTCGGTTCTGTACAGCGCGAACAGGTTGGCTTCGCCCGACACCGACAGCGTGATGAGCTGGTTGTCGATGAAACGGAGCTGTTCCTGCAAAATGTCCGCCGCCATGACGACTTGGCTTTGAAAACGCTCCATCATGCGCCGGTCGTACTCGTCGTGCATCGCGCTGTTGATGGCAAGCCCGATGCCGGTCAGCAGCAGCGACGCTACCAGAAACAAACTCCATATCTTGACGTATACGCGCATCCCGCTCACTCCCTCGCTTTCATGCGAATGTATTCGACCGGCGTGACGCCCATCTTTCTGCGGAAGAACGCCGAGAAATAGCTCGGCGATTCAAAGCCGACCGCTTTACAGACCTCTTTGACATTCTTGCCGCCCTGCGCAAGCAGCCCGCAAGCCGTCTCGATTCGTATCCGCGCGATGTGGTGCAAAAGGTTCACGCCCTCGTACCGCTTGAACATCCGGGACAAATAGGACGGCGTGTAATATGATTTTTCCGCGACGACCGCCAGCGAAAGGTTGGGATCGGCAATGTTCTCCTGGATGTACTGCTTGATCCACAGCAGGATATCGCGTTCGTTTTTGGGCGCGGGCGCGCCGTGCACATTGTCGTCGATGAGCACTTCCTCGCCCGACGCGTCCGCCGCTTCCAGCAAGCCGTGCAGACCGCGCAGCGCGTCCTTCGCCGCGCGCCATGTCAGCGGCGCGCCGTGGTACGCGCAATTGACCTCCTCGCCCATGTCGTGCAGCCTGTTCTGGATTTTCTCGAGCTTGGCGTGCAGCAGCGTCGCGATCGGCGCGCCGTCCTCGCGCGGAAATTGAAACAAACACGCGTACTCCTTCCAGCCGACAGGCGTCGTTTGGATGTTCGCGTTTGGGAATTCGTCGCGCAACAGCGGCTCGATTGCGCGCGGGAACATCCGCGCCGCGTCTTCCTTTCCGCGCCGCGCGTACAGGCATACGATTGCAGCCGCGCCGTCCTCGCCCGCGATTTCGGCGGGCGGCGCATCCGTGTTGCCCAGCAGCCAATCGGCGAGCGCCTGCCGGATCATCAGCGGGCGAATGGCGTCATACTGCGCTATCACCATTTTTCGCAGCGTTTCGGGGTCGCGCCCCTGTTCGATGCGCGCAAGCTGCTTGCGCACCGACGCGCCGATTGCGGCGTCGCCTTGCGTTTTCAGGATGTAGTCGACGCAGCACGGGTGCCTGAGCGCCTCCTGCACCCATTGAAAAGTGTCGTACCCCGTCAGGAAGATCACGCAGCAGGCGGGGCAATCGCGCTCGATGTGCGAAAGCAGCTCCAGCCCCAGCATGCCCGGCATCTGGATATCGGACACGATCAGGTCGATCGAGAAGCGCATGAGCAAGCTGCGCGCCTCCTGCCCGGAGTACGCCTTGAGGATGTCGGTATCGGGCGGCAGGATGTCGCTCAGATAGTCGGTCAACCCTTCGACCAGATTCGGTTCGTCGTCCACAATCAACAAGCGGTACATGCCATTCCCCCGCCTTCGTCAGATATGCGCGAAACCCGGCGACGCTTGCCGCGCGCGCCGGGTTTCGCGTTGTTTGTTGGATATCGCCGTCACTTCGCCGCCGGGCGTTCCTTCGCCTTGTCGGCTTCGGCGGCGTTCTTGCGCGCCGCTTCCTTGTTCGCCGCCATCTCGGCGACCGTCTTTGTGTGCAGCCGCGCCGCGCCCTTGGTGACGATCGGCGGGATGAGCGTGCCGTTTGTCTCGGCTTCCGCCCAGCGCGCCTTCGCCTTGGCGATCTCGTCCTTGTACTGCGGCAGCCATTTCGCCTGCGCAATCAGCATTTCGTCGACCATCTGGCAGATTTCGGCGGTGTTGCAGACCGCGCCGACCAGCGGGTCCATCATCATCGCCTGCCGCAGAAGCTGGATATCGCCCGCCACGCCCGCCGCGACGGCAAGCCTTTGCACCGTCACGTTGGACATGCACGCCGCCGCGCAGCCCAGCGGCAGATCGCCGAGCTTGGGGATGTTGATGCCGAACGTGTCCACAAACCCCGGCACTTCCACCACGCAGTCGTCCGGCAGGTTGGTGATGCAGCCGTTGTTGACGACGTTGAAGTGCCCGCGGTACACGCGTCCCGTTTCGATGCTCTCGATGATATAGCTGCCGTGCTCGCGCCCGCGCTTTTCGTAAGCGTACTCCTTCGCCGGCTCTTTGAGCCAGTTGGGGAAGTCCGTCTCAAACCAGTTGCGCCCCTCGGTGCATACGCGCAGGTAGCCACCCGTCTCGCCGTTGATCCACGAGCCCAGATCGATCCAGTCGTTGATTTCGTCCACGCGCTTGCGGTACCACGGCACGTATTCCGACAAATGCCCGTTGGATTCGGTGCTGAAGTACCCGAAGCGCTTCATCATGTCGATGCGCACCTTCTCGGTCTTGGCGATCGTTTCGTCCGCCATGAGCGCGTCCAGCAGCTTGCCGTTTAACTCCTCGCCGTTATGCTTGACCGACAAATACCACGTCATGTGGTTGATGCCGGCGCACACGATGTCGATTTCCTTTTGCGTATAGCCCAGCGCCTTGGCAATCAGCGCATGCCCGCCCTGCACGCCGTGGCACAGCCCGACGGTATTCACCTTGCCGTAGGTATTGCAATACCACGTCACCATGGCGTTGGGGTTGGAGTAGTTCAGCAGCAGACACCCGGGCAGCGCCATCTCGCGGATATCCTTGCAGATGCCGTCCATCTCGGCGATATCGCGCTGCGCGTACATGATGCCGCCCGCACACAGCGTATCCCCCACGCACTGGTCCACGCCGTATTTCAGCGGGATCTCCACGTCCAGCGTAAACGCCTCGAGCATGCCCTGCCGGATGCAGCACACGACGTACTTCGCGCCGCTAAACGCCTCGCGGCGGTCGAGCGTCTTGTGGATTTTGATGGGCAGCCCGTTTTCCTCGATGTCGCGCTGGCAGAGCTGGTACACCATGTCGAGGTTGCGCTCGTTGATGTCGGTGAACGCCACCTCGATGTCCTGCAGTTCGGGCACGGACAGTATGTCGGTCAGCAGCCCCCTTGTGAAGCCGATAGAACCCGCGCCGATAAAGGCGATCTTGAACTTGCTCATTTCTGCATCTCCTTCTCGAACGTGTATACGATCACGTTTGCGTCCATTATAGCAAGCGCGGCGCGACCATGTGGAACAAATCCCTTTCATCGCCGCGCCGTATGTCACATATTCTGACATCAAAACAAAGTTTGTTTCGCGCAGTATGTAAGCAAAACATTTCCGTCGCTGTAAGCGCCTTACAGCGCGTTACTCCTCCCGGTGGGCGTCCTCCTGCGTCGTTTTGCGGTACTGTGCGGGGGTGACGCCCGTTTCGCGCTTGAACCTACGGATGAAGCCCGACGTATCGTAATAGCCGACCATCTCGCCGACTTCCTTGACCGGCAATTCGGTTTCCTTGAGCAGCGTTTTCGCTTTGCCGAGTCTGAGCGTGAGCAGGTAATCCGACGGGTTCATGCCCATCGCTTCCTTAAATTCCAGTGACAATCGCGCGGCGCTGATGCCGTACACATCCGCAACGGCGCTCATGCTGAGCATCGGGTCTTCGAAATGCTCGCGCAGGTACGCGCTGATGTTGTCAATCAGCGGGTATTCCCGCGCGGGCGCTGCATCGCCGCCCGCCAGAATGGTCTGGCAGAGCCTGCGCAGGATGTCGTCCAGATCGCCGATCGAACGGCAGTTAGACAGCATGAACACGTCGTAATACTGGCGCGCGTCCAACGCGCCGTCCCCGCCCTCGGGGTACTCGCTCAAAAGCGCGCCGATGACGTTGCTGTATATCACGCGGAAGGAAAAGAGCGACAGCTCGGTGTGCGCCAGATACTGGAACAGCTCGTGGATCCTGTCTTCCAGCGCGTTCGCGTCGCGCGTTTTAAGCGCCTTGCGCAGCCCTTCCAGATAGACGCGCGTGAAGGGCGTGACGTCCTTGGACGCCGTGCTTACGTCGGAAAAACGCAGGACATTGGTGTCGCCCATCACGATGCGGTTGTCATACGCGGCGCTGGCTTCCAGATACGCGCTGCCCGAGCGCGCGAAGTCCGTCTGCGGGTTGCTGACCGCCACCGTCATTTGCCCGCCGTCGTCGCGCGCGCTTTTGACCGCGACGCTCCAGCGCGCGAGCGCCTCCCGCGTGTCGGCAAACACCGCGAACACTTGGTATTCCTGCGCCACGACATCCGCGCCGTAGCCCGTGACCGCGCCCTCGCCGCGCGCGACGACCGCGTCCGGGTCGGGCGGCGTTTCTCCGGCGGCGTCCACCAGCGCGATCATATAGTACGCTTTGGCGATGTCCAGCCCGAGCGCCGCTGCCTTTTCCGCCGCCTGCTCGCGGCTTTCAAAGCCGCCCTTGACGAAAGCGGTCACGAACGCCGCCTTCTGCGCGGGCAGGCTCTCGGCAAGCCGCGAGTGCAGCGCCTCGTTGCGCCCCAGCAGCGCGTCCAGCCCGCTTTGAATGACCGCGAAATCGTCCCGCGAGGCGGACGCGCCCTCCAGCCGGCGCCGGAGCGCCTTGATGGGGCGCGTGTGCCGCCTGGACACATACAGCGTCAGCAGCATGCACGGAAAGCTCATCGCCAGCAAAAACAGCCCGAAGCCAAGCTGCGCGCTTGCAAGCTGCGCCTGTATCGTTTCCGCCGGGATCAGGCGCGCGTAGCGCATGCCGTAGCGCCCGCCCGCGAGCGAGACGAGCAGGTATTTCTCGCCGCCCGATATCATGTCGCGCGCGCCGCCGTCCGCGTCGCCCTCCGAAAGCGCGGCGAGCACCTCCCCGTCTGCGACCGGCAGCCCCCGGTCGGCGGCGAGCACCTCGTCGCCATACAAGATATACATGCCGCGCGGCTGGTAGATTTCCTCGGCGAACATCCGTTGATACTTGCGGTCGCTGATGAGGAACATGACGTTGCCCGTGCTGAAGCGCTCGCCGATGCGCAGCGGCACGAACACCGTCACCATATCGCTGGGCGAGCCGCTGGTCAGGTTGGACATGACCTTCTGCCCGGGCAAAATCGTGACCCTATCGTCCTGACTGCGCAAAAGCGCGCGCAGCGCGTCGGGCGGCGTGCGCGCAAGCAGCACGAGCTTTTCCACGAACATATCGATATCCGCCGACGTGGCGGAGGAGTACAGGTAATGGTCTTCATGGAAAATCAGGTACATCTGGTCGATGAAATCATTCGTGACGGCGTAGGGCGCGAGCTGCTGCTTGATGTGGTACGCCTTCATCGGCTCGTTTTCCAGCCGGAAGGAACTGATGTAATACGACAGGCTGATCTGGTTGCCGATGCTGGTCAGGGCGTCGAGCTTTTCCTCATGCTGGAAGCGCAGGATACCCAGCCGGTTGCGCGCGCTCTGCACGACGCGCTCGCGGCTGATGGCGGCGTATGTGTTGTTGAGAAACAGCCCCATAGCGGCAAAGAGCGCGACCATGATGGCGGCATACGACAGCATATACCGCACCAGCACGGACTTCAAAAACCCTCTTTTCACGGCCGTTCTCCTATACGCGTCGCGCCGCGACGCATAACGCGCCGCGGCGACAACGTTCGTCACCTATGGGTATTATTCACCACGCGTCAGTTTTTGTCAAGGTACGCGTCGTAGCCCTTTTGATACAATTCGATGTAGCGTCCCACGCGGACCGCCTCGGCGGTATCGAGGAAGGCCTGCCAGTTTTCGTCCGTCACGCCGCCGGTGATGAAGTTGGAAATCGATTCCTTCATGAACTTCTCGATTTCGTTGAACAGGCGGGTCGCCTCCAGCGCGTCCTCGCTGTCGAGCTTAACAAGCTTGGAGAGGTACTCGAAGGAGCGCGGCTCCAGCACGTTCGCCGCCTCGTATTCGCGGGCGTAATTGTACCGTTCCACGCGGTGCGGCGGCATCTTGTAGATGTCAAAGTAGTAATCGCCCGGCGCGAAGAACTGACCGTGATAGACGGGCACGATCTCGTACAGACCGTTGTTCTCGGGGATGTAGAGGATCTCGTACTTGCCTTCGTCGTTGATCTTCATCGTCGGCGCGATGGGCCCGCCCTCCTGAATCGGACCGTTGACGGACACCATCATCGTCTCGGTTTCAAACTGCGCGTCCAGCCAGCGCAGCGTTTCGGGGATGTGCTTGTTGGCGATGGTCAGCGCCGCGCCCATGCTGGGCACTTCCAGAATCTGCGGAACGGACACGCCGTACTCGCTCGCGGGCGGCAGGATGTGCGTGAACTGCTCCACGATGGGCTGCTGCAGCGCGGTGTTGATGAGGCGCAGGTACGTGGTGAAGCCGACCTGCCCGGCGTTCATCTTCGTGCCCCAGACGTTGGAATCCTGCGTGATCGCCTCGCGGTCGAGCAGACCTTCCGTATAGCACAGGTTCAGCCATTCGCACGCGGCGCGGAAGCCGTCCATGTAGCCGGGAAACACCACCTTGTCGTTCTCGTCGATGGCGGCGTAGATGAAGCGGTTGAGCGGCACGCCGAACATAGCGAAATGCGTGTACACGCCCTGCGTCTGGTGGATGAGGTCGGCGGCGGAGAAGGGGATCTCGTCGGCGATACCGTTGCCGTTGGGGTCTTTGGTCTTGAACGCGCGCAGCACTTCGGTCAGTTCGTCGACCGTCGTGGGCACGGCAAGCTCGAGCTTCTCCAGCCACGCCTTGTTGATGAAGAACGTGCCGTCATGGTTGACGTTCTGGGCGGTCAGGTTGCCGATCCAGTAGGTCTTGCCGTCCGAGGCGGGGATGGAAGCGTTGGCGTTGTTCATTTGCAGGCGGCTGTAGTAATTGGGCATGCACTCCTCGAGGTAATCGTCCAGCGGCACGAGGATGCCCTGCGTGACGCCGTATTCCTCGACGTCCACTTCGCCGCGGATGATGACGTCCGGCCATTCGTTGGAGGCGAACATCAGGTTCAGCCGCGTTTTCCAGTCGGCGTCCTTGACGATCTCCCAGTCGATATGCACGTTGGTCTTCTTCTCCAGCTCGTTGTAGAACCACAGGTTTTCAAAGTCGGTCTGCTGGTTTTCCAGCGCGTACTGGAACACGCGCAGGGTGATCTTCTCCTGCGCGGGCGCTTCCGCCAGCGCGCCGGCGCAGGACAGAAGCATCAGGGCGGCCATCAGGATTGTCAGGCACTTTTTCATGGAAACCTCTCCTTTTCTGATTTATCCCAACCGCATCCGAAGCGGTTTGAATCACCGTCAGCCCTTGAGCGAGCCGATCATCACGCCCTTGACGAAGTATTTCTGCATGAACACGTAGAGCAGCACGGCGGGCACGGTGGACACCACGATGCAGCAGTACTTGGCGACCTCCGCCTTGCGGATAGCGTTCGTCATGCCCTGCACGTCCTCGGCGTAGGCGCTGAAGAACATGTCGGTGGACGTGCTCGCTTGCAGCGTGGCGACGATCTCGCGCAGGATGGTCTGCAGGGGCAGCTTCGCCCTGTCGCGGATGTACACCAGCGCCGTAAAATAGTCGTTCCAGCGCGCCACGCCGTAGTACACGCACAGCACCGCGACGATCGTGCCCGACAGCGGCAGCACCACGCGCAGGAAGTAGGTGAAGTGCGTCGCGCCGTCCATCACGGCGGCCTCGTAGAGCTCGTTGGGCACCGTCGTTGTGATGTAGGTGCGGGCCACCATCAGGTTCCAGACGGACACGCAGTTGATGAGGATCATCAGCGCGCGCGTGTTGTACAGCCCCAGCGTCCGGTTCATCAGAAACTGCGGGATCAGCCCGCCCGAAAAGAACATCGTAAAGACGAACAGGAAGTTGACGATCTTCTTGCCGGTGAACCGCCGCGTCAGCGCGTATGCCGCCGTCAGCGTCACCACCACGCTCAACGTCGTCCCGGCGATGGTGTAGAAGAATGAATTGAGGTAGGAATTCCACAGCTCCTTGTGCTGCATCACAGCCTCGTAGCCCATGAGCGAGAAATCGACCGGAACGAGGAACACTTTGCCCGACACCACGGCGTCCGGGTCGGACACGGAGGCGATGACGATGAGCCAGAGCGGGTAGAGGACGACGAACAGCACCGCGATCCACACGCCGATGTTCACGCGGTCAAACAAAACGTCGCCGCGCGTCCTCTTGATTTTTGCCGGTTTGACTGCCGCCTGCGTGCTCACCTTGCCACCCTCCTAAAACAAGCTCGTTTCGCCGAGGCGCTTGGAAATCTGGTTGACGCTGAGGATCAGTATGAAATTGACGACGTTGACCGACAGCCCGATGGCGGACGTATAGGAAAACTGCGCCTTACTCAGCCCCATTTCGTAGACGTACACGCCCACGATGTCCGAGGTCGCCATGTTGCCGGGCGTTTGCATCAGCAGCGCTTTGTCGGTGTTGCTGCCCATGAGGCTGCCGCAGTTGAGGATGAGCATCATCGTCGCGATAGGTAATAAATGCGGGATGTCGATGTGCAGGATGCGCTGGCGCTTGTTTGCGCCGTCGATGGTCGCCGCCTCGTACAGCTCCGGGTTGATGCCGGCGAGCGCGGCGATGTAGAGGATGGTGTTCCAGCCCGCGTGCTGCCACACGTCCGTGATGATGAACAGCGGCCGGAACCATTTCGCCTCGATCATGAAGTGCACCGTCTTGCCGCCCAGCGCTTCGATGGCTTTGTTGATGAAGCCGTTGGTCGGCGACAGGAACATGTAGAGCATGCCCGCCATCACGACGGTCGAGATGAAATGCGGCACGTAGATGGTCGTCTGCGTGAACTGCTTGAAGCGCGGGCGCTCGAGCTGGTTGAGCAGGATCGCCAGCACGACGGGGATGGGGAAGCCGCACAGAAGGCTGTAAAAATTGAGCAGGAAGGTATTGGTGATGAGCCTGCCGAAGTAGTACGCGCCGAAGAAATCGCGGAAGTTCTTCAGCCCCACCCACTGGCTGCCCGTGATGCCGAAGACCGCCTTATAATTGCGGAAGGCGATCTGCATGCCGTACATCGGAAGGTAGCAAAACACGATGAAGTATGTCACCGCGGGCAGCAAAAGTACGTACAACTGCCAGTCGTTGCGAAACCTGCCGCCGAGCGCGCGCGCCGGTTTGATTCGCGCCGTCATCCGCAAAACGCCCCCTTTTCCTGTCACCTTTGTAGCATATTCCAACCAAAAAGTATATAGTCGAAAATATTGCCTATGGCGCGCGAGCGTTTCTTGGGGTATATATGATCTATGGACAGCCGATTTGTACGCATGAAGGAGCGTGATTCCATGCCAAAGACCGTGCATACTGCCGTGCGTTTCCAGACAGGCGACGCAAAATTGCAGCGCCTGTTTGACGAGGCGGAGCGTCAGTGCCTTGGCAACCTGCGGGATTTCTGCGGCAGGCGCGTGCTCGTGGAGGGCGGCGGCTACAACAAGATCTGGCTGGAAACGCAGCCGATGGGCGGTGAAATGTACGCGGGACGCGACATGGAAGCCGCGCTGAACAACCAGCTTCTGTTCATGGAATGCCAGCGCGCGGACGGCCGTCTGCCCGGCAGCATCACGGTAAGCGACGGGAAAATCCTGCCGCAGTACGACAAACTGCAGGGCTTTTGCTTCCCCGCGCATGCGCTGAACATGTATTACTGGATGGGATGCGATAGGGAATACCTGCTCGCCCTGCGGGAGACGCTGCTGCGCTTCGACGCGTACCTGTGGCGGACGCGCGATTCCGACGGCGACGGCTGTCTGGAATCGTGGTGCCGTTACGACACGGGCGAGGACAACGCCAAGCGCTACGGCGACGCGCCCGACCGCTGGGAAGCGGAAACGCCGCCCGAGGGGCGTGAAATCGTCCCGATAGCGTCGATGGACGTGATGGGCTATTCCTACGCCTGCCGCGACGCGTCGTCGAAAATTTCGCGCATCCTGCGCGACGGCAACGAGGCGCTGCTGCGTAGACGCGCGGAAGACGTGCGCGAAAAAGTCGCCGCGTATTTATGGTCGGAGGCGCGCGGCGCGTGCTTTGACCGCGACAAAAACGGGCGCTCGCTGCCCGTCCTGACGCACAACAATCTGCGCTGTATGTACTTTGGCTTGTTCACGCAGGACATGGCGCGCCGCTTCGTGCGCGATCACCTGCTCGCCCCCGACGAATTCTGGACGCCCATGCCGCTGCCCTCCGTCGCTGCAAACGACCCGCTGTTTCGCAGCGCGCCCGAAAACGACTGGAGCGGTCAGCCGCAGGGGTTGACCTATCAGCGCGCGATCTTCGCGCTGGAAAATTATGGATATATGTCCCTGCTGCCCGTGCTGGCGGGCAAGCTGCTGGAGGCGGTCGGCGGGCGCATGCGCTTCCCGCAGCAGTTTGACCCGTTCACGGGCGAGCCGCAGGGCGACGTGACGGGCTACGGCCCGACGCTGCTCTCGGTGCTGGGGTATCTGGAAAGGCTGTACGGCGTCACGCTGGCGGGCGAAACGCTGCTGTGGGGCGCATACGGCGGGCGCGAGAGCGATTACACGCTCGAATGGGGCGACAAAACCTACCGTGTCCTGTCCGACGGTCGAACCGCGCGCGGCTATGTGGACGACAGACAGACGTTTACGGCAAACGAACGCACGCGCATTGTCACCGACCACGCCGGGAACGTGCTGCGCGCGGTGGCTATGGGATGCTGAGAAAGCTCAATTCATAAAGGGCATTTCTTCAATGCGCGCGCCGTCGCCGTCCGCCGTAACGCGAAGACGGTTTCCGCGCCAGACGATCTCGGCGGAGGCGCTCTTCCACGCCGCGGGCAGATGCGGCGTCACGCGCAGCTCGCCGCGCACGATGCGCACGCCGAGGAAGCCATACACGGCGCACTGCCACAAGCCGCCCATTGCCGCCGCGTGGATGCCGTCCGACGACGTGGACATGTCTTCGCCCATATCGATGTCGCACGCGGCTTGGAAGAAACGGTACGCCATCTCCATGTCGTCCATATCCGCCGCCAGCACGCTGTGCGCCGCCTTGCTCAGCGAGGAATCGTGCAGCGTGCGGCTCTCATAGTAGAAGAAGTTTTTGCGCTTGATATCGGGCGGGAACAGATCGTCCATCAAAAGCAGCAGCTCGACCATGTCCGCCTGCTTGGACACCTGTATGCCGTTGAGCCGCGCCAGATTGAAATCGCGGAAGATCGCCCCGAGGCGCGCGCCGTCCTTATAGGGCGTCAAATCGATGCGTTCAAGCGCCGTGTAGCCGTCAAACTGCGGGATGATCCCCTCCGCGTTCGGCTCGGGCAGGTACAGCCCGTCGAGCGCGGCGCGAATCTTTTCGGCGGCGCCGTCCAAATCGACGGTCTCCGCAAGCCGCGCAAGCAGCGCGCCGCCGCCCGCTTTCACCGCGTCGATCGCGTCAAGCCCCAGACGCAGGTTGTTTGCCGCCATATAATTGGTGTAGGCGTTGTTGTCCACATGCTCTTTATATTCGTCCGGACCGATCACGTCCAGAATGACGAACGCGCGCTTTTGCGCGTCCCATGTAACCCGGCTCGCCCAGAAGCGCGCCGTCTGAATGAGCATCTCCCAGCCGCACGCCTCCATGAACGCGTCGTCGCCGGTCGCGACATAATACTGCCAGACGGCGAACGCCACGTCGGCGGTAATGTGCTGCTCGATCAGACCCGTCAGGATCTTCGTGCGTTTGCCCGTCACGATGTCCGCGCCGCCCCAGAGCGGCGTTGTTTCGCCGTCGTCCGACCATGCGGCTTCCCACGGGTACATCGCGCCTTCATACCCCATCTCGCGCGCTTTGCGCATCGCGCCGCCCATCCCCAAGTATCGGTATTCCAGCAGGTTGCGCGCGATCGCGGGCTGGCAGAGGATGAAGTAGGGCAGCATGAAGATTTCGGTGTCCCAAAAGGCGTGCCCCTTGTAGCCCTCGCCCGACAGCCCTTTCGCGGCAAGCCCGATGCGCGGGTCGTCCTTGGGCGAGAGGATATTCAGATGATAGATCGCGAACCGCAGGGCGAGCTGATCCTTCGCGCACGCGCTGTCGATCCGGATATCTTGCGCGCGCCACAGCGCGCTCCACGCTTCGGCGCTCTTGGCAAGCAGCGCGTCGTAGCCCGCCGCGCGCGCGCTTTCCGCGAGCGCAAGCCCGCGCTCGGCAGCGTCGTTTTGATCGTCAAGGTCGCGGCTCGTCGTGACGGCGGTCAGCTTTTCCAGCGTCAGCGATTCGCCCGCGCCGAGCGCGATATCCGCCGTCAGCGCGATCGCGCGCCTGTCGATGTGCGGGCGGATCGCGGCGTCCCTGTCCAGCGTCACGGCGCTGTGCAGGCAGCACAGCACGCCCGACTGCGACGTGCGCGCGGTATAGCGCAATATGCGTTTGTCGAACACGCGGCTCTCGCCCTCTGTGAAATGCTGCGTGCCGCCGTTTGTCACCGTGCCGTTGACGCCGACGCGCAGCGTCACGCGCGCGCCGCCGGAAAGCGGCGCGACGGTCAGCTTCTGACCGACGATATGCTTGTTATCCAACGAAACAAAGCGCGCGTACCGAAGCGAAAACCGCGCGCCGGAAGGCGACTGCCAGACCAGCGAGCGCGTCATTTCGCCCGTATATAGATCGAGCGCGCGCAGATACTCGCGCGTTACGCCCGCATCCATGGTAAACCGCTGACCGTCCAGCGTCATTTCTATGGGAAGAATGTCCGCGAAATTGGGCAGCTCGGTCGTCTCGTTCTCGGAAAAGCGGTCGAACGTGCCGGCGACGAACAGCCCGGGCGTGCGCCCGACATAATCTTCCTCATACGCGGCGCGCAGCCCCAGATACCCGTTGCCTTGGCTCAGGACGGACTCGCATTTGCCCTGATGCCGCGCGTCAAAGGCGTCCTCGGCAAGCAGCCAGTTCTCGCGCTCGCCCTTGCCAACGTCGTATTTGAGCATACAAAAATCCTTTCGTTGCGTACGCGCGCTTCTTATGATTTGATGCCCGTCGTGGCGACGGACGCCGTGACCTGCTCCTGCGCGATCATGTAGATGATGATGCCCGGGAGGATGACCAGCGTCAGCGCCGCGAACATGCGCGTGTAGTCGTAGGAAAACGCCTGATTGAAGAACGTCAGCGCCACCGGCATCGTGCGCTTGGAGGCGGACGACGTGAGCAGGGACGCGTAAAAATACTCGTTCCAGTTGCCAAGGAACATCAGCACGCCCGCCGTGGACAGCCCGGTCTTGACCAGCGGCAGGTTGATGCGGAAGAACGTCTGGATAAAGCTCGCGCCGTCGATGCACGCCGCCTCGCTCAGTTCCATTGGGATGGACATGAACGCCGCGCGCAGCACGAACAGGCTCATGGCAAGCCCGCCCGACAGGTAGACGATCATCAGCCCCGTGAGCTTGTCGTATTGATTGAGCTGCATGATGAGCGAAAAGATGGGCTGCGTGCGCGTGTGCCCGGGCACGAGCAGGGTCACGGTGAACAGGACGTACAGCAGGTTCTTGCCCGGAAACTGGTATTTGGCGATGACATACCCGCTCATCGCGTAGAACAGCAGCGACAGCAGCGTCGGCACGACAGACACGATCAGCGAGTTCAGTCCGTAATGCAAAAGGCTGTACTGGTTGAGCACCGAGACGTAGGCGTTGAAATTGATGGTGTCGGGCAGCGCGAAGGGCGATGAGAGGATCGCGCCGTTGCTTTTGAAGGAGGACATGATCACCCACAGGATCGGCAACAGCGATATCGCGGCGATGCAAAAAAGCGTCGCGTATCCGAACATCCGAAAAAGATAGTATCCCGGTCCTTTCCGACGGATCATAAGCGCGCTCCTTTCTCAATAGATCGGGTCGTTCATCCGGAACGCCCGCCGGATGACGACGAGCATCAGGATGCCGACGATGAACATGACCGTGCCGATGGCGTTCGCCATGCCGTAATTCATATCGGTGATGGAATTGACCAGCAGCACGGACAGGCTCATGGTGTCGTTGCCCGGCCCGCCGCGCGACGTCAGCGCGATGGACTCATACATGCTGATGCGCGCCGTCGCAGAGCAGATGACCGCCGTGCCGAGCGCGACGCGCGACATCGGCAGGTCGATATACCGCGTGACCTGAAAGGGCGAAGCGCCGTCGATGGTCGCCGCCTCGTGCAGCTCGTTGGGGATGGCGAGCAAGTCCGACAGCACGATCAGCGACACGATCACGCCGTAAAACAGCCATGTGAAGGTGATCGCCCAGAACGCAGCGGGCGTGGAATAGAACCATTTGACGTGAAAATTCGGGTCGAGCGCGCGGATGGCGTTGTTGAGCAGACCGTAGTCGTCGTTGAAGATGAACTTGTAGATCATCGCCCATGCCGCGCCGGAAATGACGTTGGGGATCATATATACGCCGCGCACAAACTTCCAGCCCTTGAGCTTGTGGTAAAACAGGAAGCCCACGAACGCGGCGATGGCGACGTGCAGCGTGACGGCGATCGCCGTCCACAGCACGAGATTTTTCAATGATATGGTGAACGCGGCGCGTGAAAACATGCGCTCGAAATTGCGCAGCCCCTTCCATACGGGGGCGTTGAAGCCGTTCCACTCCGTGAACGCGGTATAGAATACCGTGATGATCGGCTGAAGGTAGAACACCAGAAAAATGGCGACGGTGGGCAGCACGAACAGGTAGACCATTGGCAGCGCCTTGCGCTGCAAGGGGGAAAGATCGCTTGCATGTTTTCTTTTTCTTGCCGTTTCGCGCATGGCGTTTCTCTCCTTTTCC
>CAZEIC010000039.1:0-23997 GCA_964512175.1 uncultured Oscillospiraceae bacterium
TGTTCCTTGCAACACCCGCGCGGGTATGATAAAATAGCGCGGTAGATGCGGAAAGGAGGCGCGGCATGGACATACAGATGAAAGCGCTGCCCGAAATCACGGTCGTCGGCAAAGAAGGCGCGACGGACGAGGGCGCGGGGTTCATCCAGCGCCTATGGGCAGAGGCAAACGCGCATTTTGGCGAGGTCGCGGCGCTTGCCGCGCGCGACGAGGACGGCGACCTGCTCGGGCTGTGGGGCGCGATGAGCGATTGCTCGCGCGCGTTCCTGCCGTGGGAAGACGGCTTTACGCGCGGGCTGTATCTGGCGGGCGTGCAGGCGCGGGGCGACGCGCAAGCGCCCGAGGGCTGGCAAAAGTGGGTCATTCCGGCGCAGGAGTATGTCGTCGTGCCGCTGGGCGGCGCGGAAGGGTTCGCGCGCGGGATGGACGCTCTGAAAGCGCGCGGGCTTTCGCTCGCGGGCGCGGCGCACGATTTCATATCGCCCAAGGATGGAAGAGAGTACGTTTATCTCCCGGTGCGCAAGCTATCCGGCGAGGCGGTGAAAAGCATTTGACAGGCGCGGCGATCACGGCTGGGCGGGGGCGGCGCATGCTGCGCGCGGCAAAGCCCTATCTGTTTCTCGCGCCCATTTTCGTGTTCGCCATCGGCTTTGTGTATTATCCGTTCCTCAAGACCGCGCTGCACAGCGTCAGCGCCGTCAACGCGCGCGGGCAGATCACGGACTTCACGGGGCTTGCCAATTTCGCCTACCTCTTTTCGCGGCGCGATTTTCACGCCGCGCTGCAAAACACGCTGACGCTCACGGCGGTCAACGTACCGGTGACGCTGATTCTGACACTCGCGCTCGCGCTGCTCTCGGGCAGGCGCAGGCGGCTGTCGCCCGTCTATGAAACGCTGTTTTCGCTGCCGATGGCGGTATCGATGGCGACGGCGGCGCTCATTTTTAAGGTGCTGCTCAACCCCACCGTCGGCTACGTCAATTACGCGCTCGGGCTGCAAATCGGCTGGTATGAAAGCCGCGCCGCCGCCATGCCGGGCATCCTGCTGCTGACGGTCTGGATGGGCATCGGCTTTGAATACCTGCTGTTTTTGTCGGCGGTGCGAAGCGTCCCCGACCAACTGATGGAAGCCGCGACGCTCGACGGCGCGAACGGCATGCAAAGGCTTTTCCGCGTGCAGCTTCCGCTGATGACACCGACCATCCTCTACGTCTCCTGCAACAACCTCGTGCTCGCCATGATGACCTCGGGGCCCGTCATCATCCTGACGCAGGGCGGGCCTTCGCGCGCGACGACCACGCTCATCTACATGATGTACGCCTCCGGCTACGGCTCGTCCGACTACAGCCTCGCCGCGTGCGTGAGCATGGTCGCCTTCGCGCTGACCTTCGGGTTCACGGTGCTGGCGTTCCTGCTGGAAAACAGGGGGGTGCATTACCAGTGAACAAGCGGCGCGCATCGGGCATCGCCCTGCAAGCGCTCGCGCTGCTGTGCGGGCTGGCGGTCGCGTTCCCGGCGCTCTACGGCGTGCTCGGCGCGTTCAAGAGCGCAGCCGAGTTCTCCGCCTATCCGCCGACCCTATTTCCCAGAAATTTCCTGTACCTGCAAAATTTCGCGGACGCTTTCGCGCGCATGCCCTTCTTCCGGTACATGCTCAATTCGCTCGTCACGGCGGGGCTGGGCGCGGCGGTTCGGCTTTTGCTGGCGGCGTTGGCGGCGTACGCGTTCGCGTTTTACCGGTTCAAAGGGCAGAAGGTCTTGTTTTTTCTGCTGCTGTGTACTATGATGCTCCCGGGCGACACGCTGCTGACCGCCAATTATCTAACCGTCACGCGGCTTGGCTTGCTCGACAGCTACCTTGGCATGACGATCGTCTCCTTCGTGGGCGCGTCGGCAATGTTCATGCTCCGGCAGAACTTCAAGACGCTCCCGCGCGCGCTGCGCGAGGCGGCGGCGCTCGACGGCTGCGGCGACCTTGCGTTCCTCGCCCTCATCCTGATGCCGCTTGCGCGCCCGGTGCTCGTGACGCTGTTCGTGCAGAGCTTCATCGCCATCTGGAACGCCTACCTCTGGCCGCTGCTCGTCACCAGCAAAACCAGCATGCGCACCATCCAAGTGGGCATCACCATGCTCACCTCCATCGAGGACACCAACTACCACCTCGTGCTCGCGGGCGCGACGCTCTCGCTGCTGCCGTCGCTAGTGCTGTTCTATATCCTGCGCAAAAACATCACGCGGGCGATGACGGCTGGCTCTCTGGTCGGATAAATTGTAGGAGGACACCCATCATGAAAAGGTTTCTGTCGCTGCTAACGCTCTGCGCGCTGCTGTGCGCGGCCGCGCTTTCCACGCCCGTGCTCGCCGAGGAAACGCCCATCGTCTTTTGGCATTCGATGTCGGGCGACGCGGGGCTGCTGGTGGACGGCTTTGTCAAGGCGTTCAACGAGGGCGCGGGCAAGGATTTGGGCGTTCGCGTGGAGGGCGTGTATCAGGGCAAGTATTCCGACGCGGTGACGCGCATGAACAGCGTGCTCTCGACCGGGAACGTGCAGGATCTGCCCGACGTGATGAACATGGACGCGACCGGCAAGGTCATCTACGCGACCTCGGGCGCGGCGTACACCGTGGACGCGGCGCTGCAAGACCACCCGGAAGACTCGCTCGCGGGGCTGCTGGAGGGCGCGCTTGCCAACTGGCGCTTTGCGGGCGCGCAGCTTGGCATGCCGTTTGCCACCTCGACGACCGTGACCTATTACAACAAAACGCTGCTGGACGCGGCGGGCGCGCAAGCGCCCGAAACGCTGCAAGACATTGCGGCGCTCAAAGCGGTGCTGCCCGACAAAACGGCGGGCGGACAGGATCTGACGGTCTACGCCGCGCTCCCCAACACGCCTTCGCTCGCCAACTGGCTCGGGCAGATGGGCAGCTACTTGACCGACCTATCCAACGGCGCGGACGGCGCGGCGACCAAGCTTGCGTGCGTCGAAAACGGCGCGCTCGCGGACTTCCTCGCGGCGTGGAAAGCGCTGTACGCATCCGGCGCGCTCAAGAACGCCGAGGTGTCCTCCGACGTGTTCGTGGCGGGGCAGCTCGCGGTATACACCAATTCCTCCTCGAACCTCGCTTCGCTGATGGAGAAAATCGGCGGCGCGTTCGAGCTGGGCGTGACCTTCTACCCCAAGGTGAACGAAGGCGCGGCGCTCGGCGCGACGGCATCCGGCTCGTGCCTGTGCATGTTCGACAAGGGCGACGACGCGAAGAAGGCGGCGGCGTGGGCGTTCGTTTCGTACATGGTCTCGCCCGAGGTGCAGGCGGCGTTCGCGGCGGGCACGGGCTACACGCCTGCGAGCGTCGCGGCGACCGAAACCGACATATACAAGGCGCTGCTCGCCGAGCACCCGCAGTACGCGGTCGCCGTCGAGCAGCTCTCCGTCACGCCGCCCGACATGCGCAGCGTGACGATCGGTCCGTCCATTGATTTCTACTATGCCATTCAGGACGGCGTGTCCAGCATGCTGCTGGAAGATTGGACGGTCGAGGAAACGGTCGCGACCATGCAAAGCGAGCTGGAAGGGCTGCTGACGCGGTACGCGGCGGCGAACCAGTAAACACGAAAGAAGGAATACGCCATGAAACCCTTTTCGGAATGCACGCCGGAGGAACTGATCCTGCCGGGCGGATATCTGTGCGACTGCGGCAGGCGGCATGAAACGGGCATCGAATACCTGAAAATCGGTCCGGGCGCGATCGCCTGCGTGCCCGAGGCGCTGCGCGCGCTCGGTGCGAAAAAGCCGCTGGTCGTCTGCGACAAAAACACCAAGCAGGCGGCATGGGAGCAGCTGCGCGCCGTGCTTGAGGGCGCGGGCGTGGCGTACTCGCTGCTCGAACTACATCAGAAGGACGTAGAACCGGACGAGTTTTCCGTCGGCGCGATTTGCATGGACATGGACGCTTCCTGCGATATCATGCTGGCGCTTGGCTCGGGCGTGATCAACGATTTGTGCCGCGTGGTCGCGCACGCGCGCGGGCAAAAGAGCATGGTCGTGGGCACAGCGCCGTCGATGGACGGCTACGCTTCCGATTCCTCCGCCATGATTCGCGACCGCATCAAGGTGTCGCTCTACAGCAAGTGCCCCGCCGCGATCATCGCGGACACCGAAATCATGCGCCGCGCGCCGCTGCGCATGCTCAAAGCGGGGCTGGGCGACGTGCTCGCCAAGTATGTCGCGCAGTGCGAATGGGGCATCTCGCGCCTCGTGACGGGCGAATACTACTGCGCGAACATCGCGGGGCTGGTGCGCGAATCGGTGCGCCGGTGCGTCGCGGGCGCGGACGGACTGCTCAAACGCAAAGAGGAATCGGTGCGCGAGGTGGTCAACGGGCTGATTTTATCGGGCATCGCCATGAGCTACGCCAAGATTTCGCGCCCCGCCTCGGGGCTGGAGCACTATTTCTCGCACGCGTGGGAGATGATGGCGCTGGAGCGCGGCACGCCCTACGAGCTGCACGGCATTCAAGTGGGCGTGGGCACGTATTTGACGCTCAAGCTCTACGAGCGCATCCGCGTGCTCGCGCCCTCGCGCGAAAAAGCGGAGCGCTTTGTTCGCGAGTTTTCTGATGAAGCGTGGCTCGCGCAGACCATGCGCATCTTCGGCAAGGCGGCGGACGCGATCATCCGGCTGGAGGAAATGGAGCACAAGAACGACAAGGCGCTGCACGCGAAGCGGCTTAACAATATCCTCGCGCACTGGGACGAGATCGCAACGATCATCGATACCGAGCTGCCGCCCGCCAGCGACATCGAGGCGCTCATGCGCAAGCTCGACATGCCCATGACCCCGCGGGACATCGGCATCGCCCCCGAGGACGTGAAAAACGCGTTCATCGGCTCGCGCGATATCCGCAACAAATACCTCACGAGCACATTGCTGTGGGACTTGGGCGAACTGTACGATATGGCGGAGATCGTTGACACGCTGTAAGGACAGACACAACAACAAAACGGGGCGCTCGCGCGCCCCGTTTTGCTATACCGATTTGATTATTCGACCGGGTTGATGCCGTTGGCGACGTCCAGATAGCCCTGCCACGACGGCGTTTTCGCTTCGATCGCTTCCGCCGGGGTAACGCCGGGGAACGTCCAGGTGAAGCCGTCGCCCAGCAGCGAGTTACGGTCGGCGATCATGTCGTTGATCCACGATACGCCGTAGCCCGGCGTGACCATCATTTCGAGCGTCTCGTCCACGGCGCGGTCGTCGCGGAAGTTGTCGATCCACGCGCTCTTCCAGTCGTCGGTGTCTTCGTAGCCCGGGGTCGGCTCGGTGTAGAGGTTGTACGCGAACGCGATCTTCCAAGCGCGGTCAGCGTCATAGATGCTGGGGATCACGTACACGTTGTCGGACTGCAGGGACTGCACCTTGTCCGCCTTGGGGCCGCGCGGGAAGAACACAAAGCCGTAGTCGTCGTCCATGTCGCGCATCGGGCGGCCGGCGTCGGTGTAATAGCGCTGCGCCGTCAGGAACGCGGACTGACCGTTGACAAACGCGGTCTGGAAGTATTCCCAGTTGTCGTCGCCCTCGGGCTGCGGCATCTGGTACTTGGCGATCATGTTGACAGCCCAATCCAGCGCTTCAAGGGACTCGTCGGAGTTGACGGTCAGGACGTACTTGCCTTCCGCGTCGCGCTCGAAGAACGTGCCCATGTTGGAGGCGACAGCGCCCTCGTAGAAGTCGCCGGTGAAGGTGCAAAGACCCCAAGCGTCGTTCACGCCGTCGTTATCCACGTCGCGCGTGCACTTGACGACCATGTCCTCGAACGCTTCCCATGTCCACTCGTTCGCCGCCTGCAGGTCATAGGGCAGCTCGGGATCGATGCCCGCTTCCTCGAGCAGGCGCTTGTTGAAGTAGCAGCCCGCACGCGGCTCGGGGCGGCCCGCGAACATGCCGTAGATGCCGCCGGCTTTGCTCATGTTGGATTTCACGCCCAGACCCCACTTCTCATCCGAGAAATCGAGGCAGTCGAGCGTCGCGAGGTCATAGAACAGCCCGCTGGCAAGCGGCGCGGCGACGGAGTCGGGACGGCAGCAGAACACGATGTTCTCTTCGCCGCCGGTCGTCGCGAAGTTCAGGAAGGCTTCGGGCTGCGTCGCCCAGTCGCTGTAGTTGACGGGCGCGATGGTGAAGTTATAGGTTTCTTGGAACCAATCGCGGAATTCCTGCGTCGCCTCGCCCTGCGCGGTCGAGGTGTCGGGGCCATTGTCGTTCCACCAGAGGGCGATTTGGACGTTCATGCCGCCCAAGTCGTAGGCTTTGCCGGTCGCCGGGTCGATGAGCACTTCGGGCATGTCCTCGGCAAGCGCGGGCATGAAGCTGAGCGCCATCATGGTGACAAGCAACAGGGAGATGAGTTTCTTCATGGTGAGTCCTCCTTTTTCTATTTGGTGCGCGATATATCTCAACCGACCAGAGCCCCGGTCGGGCGCATCCGCTATTCCTTCATGCCGGAAACGCTAATACTCTCGACAAACCCGCGCTGCGCGAAGCAATACAGGATCAGCAGCGGCGCGATGGTCAGCAAAAGCCCGGTGGACACGATTTGCTGGGTGTACCCCGCGCTGACCGTGATCGCCTGCCCGGGCGCCATGCCCGACTGCGTGGACAGCAGGTGACTGAGCGAATCGGCAAGCGTCGAGAGCTTGTTGGAGAGCACATCGTAGCCCGTGAGGAAGTTGCGCGTGTAGAACCTGTCCGTCCACTGCCAGACGAACGCGAACAGGAAGCACGAGGTGATGATGGGCGTTGAGCCCGGGAGCATGACCTTCAGGAACGTGCGGAACATGCCGCTGCCGTCGACATACGCCGCGTCTTCCAGCGACTTGGGGATGCCGCGGAAGTACTGCCGTAGCATGAAGATGTACAGCCCGTCCTTGAGCCCCATGCACGTCAGGCACATGAGCGCGTAGGGCGTGAGGCTCTTGCGCAGGTTGATCGTGCCGCCCGTCAGCGCCTTGAAGATGCCGAACACGTCGAAAAACTGGAAGCGCAAATACAGCGAGGTGGAAATCGTCTGCGGCGGGATGATGATGACGAGGATGACGCACGCGAACCACAGCTTTTTCAGCGGGAAATCAAACCGCGCGAAGCCGTAGCCCACCACCGTGCTGGAAATCACCTGCAGCACCGCCATCAGCAGCGATATCCACAGCGTATTCCAGAGCGAGGGGAAGTAGTTCATCCAGCCGAGCACGTCTTGGTAGTTTTTGAGCGTCAGGCTGCGCGGGAGCACGACGATGGTCGAATCGTACAGATCGCGCTCGGGCATGAAGCTCACGCCGATTTTGGTGAGGATGGGCTGGACGATGAGGAAGCACAGCCCGATGAACAGCAGCGCGCGCAGGAGCGAGGCAAGCCCCGAGCGCACCCTGCGCTTGAGCAGATAGCCGCCCGACTGGCGGTTCGCCTCCCAGAAATCGTGCTTCTCGCGGCGGATTTCACTCATAGTAGTGCACCCCCCTGGAGATGATGAGCGTGAACACGCCGAGGATGGCGATGACGATGACAAAGTAGATCCAGCTCATGGCGGAGGCGAAGCCGAAGTTGTAGTTGAGGTACATGACGGTGTTGATCTTCTCCATGACCTGATTGTCGGATTTCATGAAGAAGTCGATGACGGTGTACACGCAGTTGACCAGCAGCAGCGGGCTGATCATCGGGAACGTGATCTTCCAGAAGCTCTCCCACTTGGTGCAGCCCTCGATATCCGCCGCCTCATATAAGCTGGGCGATATCGTCTGCAATCCCGACAGGAACACCAGTATCTGGATGCCCGCGGCGATCACGATGTCGTACAGCACGGTCATCAGCCCGAACAAAAACTCGATGACAGGCCCGCCGATGCCCGTCAGCGACAGCAGCTCCTCGAACGTTTCGTTGACGGCGACGGGCGACGTTTCGCGAATCATTTCGTTGATGCTCGACAGCAGCGTGTTGTTGGACTCCAGCCCCACCAGCACGCCGGACGACAAGATGACCGGCAGGAAGAAGATGGCGCGTACCAGCGTGCGCCCCTTGAACTTGTTGTTGAGCAGCACGGCGACGACGAACGCGAGCACGAGCGTCGCCAGCGCGTTGGTGACGGTCTTGGTGATCTCCTCGGTCAGGAAGCGGTTGAACTCCGGGTCGCCCGCGAAGGCGTAGGAATAGTTCTGCAGGCCCGTCCACGTCATGACGAAGCCTTGGTTGGTGACGCTGACGTTGCAAAAGCTCATGTACAGGGAATCGTACAGCGGGCGCACCATGAACGTCAGAAAGCCGATGATGAAGGGCAGAATGAACAGATACCCGGCGATCGCGCGGCGACCGCGGAAGGTCAAAAGCGATTTTCTGCCACGCGCGAGCTTATTCATGTCCGTCGCCCTCCTTTACCAGATAATCCAGCGCGGGCACGGTCACGCCCTCGACGGTCACCGGCTCGCCGCGCCGGTTGACATACACGCGCGCGCCGTTTGCGTATTCCGTGCAGGAAACGTCCTCCGCGAGCGCGCGGTGCGACACCATCATCACCGACGCAAGCCCCGCCATCTCCCGCTGATAGCGCTGGGCGATGGCGATCGCCTTATCGCCCCACTCGGCAAGCTCCGCGCCGTAGAGGTAGGAATACCGCGTGTCGCGCAGGATGCGCGAAGGCGCGTCCATGAACGTAAACTTCAGCCCCGAACCCGACTCCGCCGCGTCGAGGATCGCCAGCTGATAATCGCGGCTGATGTTCACGGCTTCGCCCGTGTAGCGCGTCAGCCCGTGCAGCGCGATTTGGTAGAACGGCACGGCGCGGTCGAGGATGGAGTATTCGTTGCCGCGCAGCGACAAATCGGTGATCACGTCGGCGTGCGGCGCGGCGTACAGGTTGCCCGACTTGATGAGCAGGCTGCCGCCCGATTGCTTGACATTGCCGATAGCGTCCAACTGATATTGCACGCTTTGTTCGCGCGAGATAAGGTTGTTGTGGCTGTAATCCGCCGACAGCAGGAAGCCGATGTCGCGGAACGCCACGCCGTCAGCGCCCAGCGAGAGCGCCTTGGCGGTCAGGTTCTTCGCCATGTCGAGCATGTACTGCGGGCGCACGAGGTAGTAGGAATCCACATAGTCCAGTTCGCCGTACCAGAGGTTGGAATAGCGGAAGATCTCCGCCTCGTCGCGCGTGGTGAAGCGCGCCGCGTCGCGGAAGGGGATGAACCCCTCCAGCAGCCCGCTGCCGTAAGCAAACTCCGTCACGCCGTCCAGATATGTTTCCACGCCCAGACCGCGCGCCTTGGCAAGCATCGCCTTCAGCCCCTGCTCGCCGCCCAGTTCGGGCAGCACGCGCACGTTGGTGAGCACCTCTTGCAGCACGCCCTCGTTTGCCCAGCCCGAGCAGGTCAACACAAGCTCGCGCAGCCCGGCATCGGAAAGCTTCGAAAGCAGCGCGCCCGTTTCGTCAAAGTTCGTCAATTCCTTGGGGCGCGACATGGGCACGCCCGCGCGCTGCTCGGTCTTGTCGATCGCGCCGACCGTCTCCACGACCAGCGGCATATCGCCCTCCGAGATCGGCGCGAGCGACGGGAACAGCGCCGTCAGGTATTCGCGGTACTCAAGCGCCATTTCGGAATAGTCGGCGGTGTCCAAAAAGCGGTAGCGCTGCCGCAGCGTGCCCTCGGGGAGCTGCTTTTCAAACATGAACACCCTGCCGTTTTGCCGCGCGGAGACTTCGTATTGGTCGCCGTGCAGCAGGACGTACTGCCCGTAGACGATGTTATAGCTGTGGTTGCGCCCCGCCACGTCGGCATTCACGCCCGCGCAGCTCGCGCCCTCCTCCAGCATGCACAGGAACGAGCCATCGCCCGTCGCCATGCCGAACGCCGGGAAGGCGGAGCGCGTTTCGTTGACGACCGCGCGGCGCATGGACGCGTAATCCCAGCCGTAGACGTTGGCGTAATAATTATTCTGCGCGGTCTTGCCGTTGTTGTAGTGGATGATCGCGCCGCCGCCCTCGGGCACGAGCATGAAGCCCGCGTCCTCAACGCCCGCCGCGCCGAACGCAGGCAGCACGGCAAGGTCGGTGATCGGGTAGTTCTGGTTATACTTGACGTCGGCAAGCGGCACTTCGACGACCAAATCGCCGCCCGACAGCCGGTAGACGACCGACACGTTGAACACGGGCTTGTTTTCCAGCTCTTCCTCCGCCTGCGCGAACTCCAAGTCCTTCTCGTAGTCCTCGTAGGTGTACCCCGCGTCGCGCAGGTTTTTCTCGATGGTCTTTTTGCGGTTGTCCTTCACGCCGTCGCGCAGGACGTAGATCGGCTGCTCCGCGAGCATGGGATAGGCGGCGAGCAGTTCTTCCTTGTTGTCGTTCTTTTTGAGGTTGTCAAGGTCATACAGGCGGTACTGCTCGACCACCGCTTTTTTCTGCTTGTTGTCGAGCTTTTCCAGAAAGGAATCCATGCGCTCGGCGCTCGTCACGATGGGCAGGAGGAACGGCTTGTTGATCTTGCCGACCGTGTAATCCACGCGGATGAAGTCCTCGCCCGCCGTCACGTCGAACACGCCGTTTTCGATGCTGTTGGCGAAGTTGTTAAATTGCGTGTTGATGCCGGCTTCCGTGCTGTAGGTGACGATCAGCGTGGACTTGAGCCGCGCCTTATAGTCGGTCAGCGCGATTTTGTCGTCGTCCGCCTTGGGCGGGTTGGAATGCCAGACCTGCCCGGTCGCCTTGTTTTTGACGGTGAACTGCGTGGTCGTATTGTCCATCGTCAGCAGCAGCGCGTCGTTTTCCAGCGTGGACTTCTTCTGCTCAAAGGTGTTGCTGTGGATCACGACCTCCGCCAGCGACACGTTCTCCTTGGGCGTGTAGATGGGGATGAACACGAAGATCAGCAGCGCGGCGAGCGCCAAAAAGACGAGCAGGTACGGCAGGAGTTTTTTCCATGTCTTGCGCTTTCTCATACGCGGCATCCCCTTTCTAGTAAAGTCTGAACACGATCTCGCGGTAGAGCGACACGAAATACCCCACGAAATCGGACAGCAGGCTGAAGAACAGCGCGATCAGGAAAATGATGACCGCCATCGCAAACAGCGACATGATGGTGAAAATCAACGTTTTGCCGAACGTGTAATCGTGAATCATCATCATGCCGAAGACCAGCAGCAGCGCGCACCAGATGAGCGCGATCATGGAAATGACGGTGTAAAAGGTCAGCTCGTCCCATGTGATCATGTTGCTGATGAAAATCAACGGGATGTTGAGCAGGATGTAGGGCGTGAAGGCGTACGCCGTGCCGATATATACGTCCAGCAGCTTGCCCTTGCCGTCAAAGAGCGTCGTCAGCCCCCAGTTGCCCGCGCACCAGATGAGCACCGGCAAAAGGATCGCGCCGCACTCCATGGGGATGCTGACGTACTCCCAGTGCACGTCGATGAACACAAAGCTTGTGAACTCCAGCGACAGCACGCGCGTCAGCAGCACCAGCGCCATGATGGTGTTCGCGGCGGCGAGCGAGCCGCGCTTTTCGTGCGTCAAGTCCCAAAAGCCGTCGAACGGATGCACGATAACGTGCAGGGCGTACCGAAGGGCGGCGAAGTAGCGCGCCCACGCCGCCTTGTCCCGCAGGGCGCGGGTTCTGTTTGCGAGAAACACGCTCACGCTTTCTCCACCTCCGCCCTGATTTTCTTCCATTTGTCGACGGCAAGCGGCACGACGAGCGCCGCCGCGACGAGCGCGAAGATCCAGCCGATGTTTTGCTCCACCCATTCCTTGCGGTAGAGCTGGAACGCGTCGGAATAGCCCCGGCGCTCGCGCGGGATCGCAAAGTGCTCCATCGCCTCTTTGTATTGCTGCTGCTGCAGCAGCGCGCGCCCGATGCCGATGTGCGCATGGTCGCTGTTGGCGTTCTGCCTGAGCACCTCGCGCCACTGCTCCGCCGAGCCCTGATAATTGCCGCGCAGATATTCCTCGCCCGCGCGGTACATCAGCGCGCCGTATTCCGTGGGCGTGAGCACCGTCACCGTGCATTCCTGCGAGTCGAGCACGAGCAGGTCGTAGCCCATGTGCTCCAGCGCGACGGGGCGCAGGAAATACCCCTCCATGTTGCCCGCGCCGCCCATCGCCCAGAGCAGGAAGCCCTGCTGGTCGTAGGCGAACAGCTTGCCGCGTATGCGGTCGACGGCGATGTAGATGCCGTTGTCGAGCACGGTGATATCGGTCAGCTTAGAAGGCCCTTCCACGTCCGCCGCCGTGCCCCACCAGATATCGCCGATCGGCGGGACGTGCGCGTTTTTGATGAGGATGTCCGCGCCTACGGCGTTGATGCGGCGGATGGGCTTGGCGACGTCGCTCATGAGGTCGTACTCCGAAAAGACCGTCGTCACGGCGAAAATGAAGCCCTTTTTGTCCATCGCCATGTTCTCATACTCGGTCGGCACGAAGGACTCCTGCTGCGAGCGCTGCTCCTTGGTGGACACCAGCTTCCAGAGGTAGTCATACCACGAGAACTTCGCCTCCGACGCGCCGATGAACCCGGTGAATTCGCCGTCCGCCTCGTACTTGACAAAGCCCTTGTTGATGTTGCGCGCCAGCACATACGCGCGCCCCGCCACGTCCGCGACCACCTTGGTCGGCAAGAAGGACAGGCTCTGGTCGAAGGTCGTGTCGGTCGGCTTGACGAAGGAGAGCAGAAAGTTTAAGTCTTTGTCCAGCTTGAGCACGCGGTTGTTGTTGGTGTCGGCGATGAACAGTTCGCCCGCCGCGGTGACGTACACGTCGTTGGGCGCGGCAAACGTCCTCGGTTCGTCGCCGCCCGCGAAGCCGTCGATCACGCGCGTGAGCGAAAATTCGTCTTCCTCGCGGCGAAGCTGCAAAATGCGGTTGTTCCCCGTATCGCACAGGTACAGATCCTGCCCGCGAACAAAGATGGACTGCGGCGAGCGCAGCGGCGTTTCCAGCCCGAGCTGCGGCGTGCCCAGCACCGAAAGCGTGCGGTACGGCGCGGGCGAATACACCTCGTCACCCCAGTAATCGAAGGTGTAGGCGTACATGCCCTCGTATCCGTCCTGCGCGCTGGCGACGGAGGAAACCGCAAGAAGCAACGCGCACAGCAAAAACAGCGCGAGTCGCTTTGCCGTTCCGACAATCCTCATAGTCCTTCCTCCAAACGTCATTCCTTGATGCCCGAGTTCGCCATCGTTTCAAGAATGCGGCTCTGCGACAGGATAAACGTGACGATGGGCACCAGCATCACGACCACGGTAACGGCCGCCGCCTGTCCCATGCGCGCGATGCCGCCCGCCTGAATCTGCTGCAGCGCGTAAACGAGCATTTTCTTCGCCTCGGAATACACGACCGTCGAGGCGCGCGTGTTCCAGAGCCCCTGCACGGAAAAGATGATCAGCGTGAGCCACGCCGGCTTCACGTTGGGCATGACGATCGACCAGAAGATGCGCCACTCGCGCGCGCCGTCGATCTTGGCGGATTCGAGCAGCGCCGTCGGAATGCCCTCCATGAACTGCTTCATCAGGAACAGCCCGATGGGCGCGGCGAAGGCGGGAAGGATGATCGCGAAATACGTGTCGATCATGCCCAGCTTGCTCATGATCAGATAGTTGGGAATGCCGGTCACGTAGCCGGAGAACATAAGCGCCGTCACCACGATCTTGAAAAACGTCTTGCCGCCCGGGAAATCATACTTCGCCAGCACAAAGGCGGCCATGGACGCGATCACCAGATGCCCCGCCGTGCCCGCGACCGTAATGAACACCGTGTTGGTCAGATATCTGGAGAACGGCACCCACGACTGCCCCAGTGTCACGACAAGATCGGAGAAGTTGTCAAACGTCGGATGCCTCGGAAAAATCCGGGGCGGGAAGCGGAACAACTCGTCAAGCGGCTTGAGCGAGGAGCAGACGGCGAACACCAGCGGGAACGCCATGGCGACCGCGATGATCGCCAGCAGAAGATAGATCCCGACGTCGCCGCCGCGCGAGCGGTTGGGTTTGCGCTTTGTTTTGACGCCGCGCATCGAGCGCTTGTACGCTTTCTGGAATTTTTTTGACTGCGGCATCCGAACCGCCTGCGTTCTGTTCATGTGCCCACCTTTCTGAGCATGCTCTGGATGGCTTTATTGCACAGAATCATGATCAGGAACAAAAGAGTGGCGATCGCGGAGGCGTAGCCCATTTCAAAGCGCGAATAGCCGTAGTCGAACAGATGCGTGACGACCGTGCGCGCGGCGTAGTCGGTGCTGGGGTAGCCCGCCAGCGCCATCGTTACGTCCGCGACGCCGAACGCCTGCGTGATGGACATGACCGCGCCGAACATCAGCATGGGCTTCATGCTCGGCAGCGTGATGTAATACAGCTCCTGCCAGCGGTTGCGGATGCCGTCGACGTACCCCGCCTCGTACAGCTGCCTGTCCACGCCCTGCAAGCCCGCCACGAACGCCAGAAAGCCCGTGCCCATGCTCATCCACAATATGACGAAAATGCACACGCCGATGATGTAATCGGGGTTGAGCAGCCAGAGGATGGGCGCGTTGATGAACCCGAAATCCATCAGGAAGGCGTTGAGGTAGCCATATATATCGCCGCGGAAGATGATGCCGAAGATGTAGTAGGCGTTGCCCGCGATGGACGGCGCGTAAAACACCACGACCGCCACCGTGCGCAGCCAGCGCGGCAGTTCGTTGATGAACCACGCGAACAGGAACGACAGCATGTAGCCGATGGGCCCCGTCACCACGGCGATGACAAACGTGTTGCGCACCGCGATCAGGAACACCTCGTCCTGCAAGATCAGGTTGATGTAGTTCTGAAAGCCGACGAAGCGCGCCGGTTCGAGGATGTTATAGTAGGTAAACCCGTAGAAAATCGACGTGAGCATCGGGAGGATGTAGAACGTGAAAAACAGCACGGCATACGGCAGCACGAACAGGTAGCACACCCGCATGCGCTTTGCCTTGTCCCAGGCGATCGCGGCGTTTTTCCGTTTGAGCGCCGCGTATTTTTTGACGAACTCAGCCACGCGCTCTCCCCCCTTTTTACTGTTCGTTCAGATAGATTTCGGCGCGCTTGATGCGGATCTCCTCGTCGATGGTGCGCGCGTAATCCAGCAGCGTTTCGCGCGGGTCGAACTTTTTGTTGATGACCTTGCGCACGGCGTTGGTCATGTGCCGGGAGGTCGAGTACCCGCCCGCGACCTCGCGGTAGCCGACCGTCTGCGCCATCTGCTCCTTTAGCACGGCAAGCTGCTTGGCGCTCCACGCGAGCTGCTCGAGCGCCTTGACGTTGGCGGTGGCATACCGCGCGGACGCGCCCAGCACGCTCTCGATCTCGCGCCCGAAGCGCACCTGCGATTCCGCGCTCGCCCACCATTTCATGAACGTCCACGCGTTCTGTTTGAGCGTTTCGTCGTCGGTCTTCACCATCATGCAGCACACGCCCTGCGAGTGCGCGGCGTGGTCAACGTAGGGCGCGCCGTTTTCGTCCGTTTTGAGCACGCCCGGAATCAGCGTGAAATCCCACAGCCCGCGAATCTCGGGCGCGGACACCGTCAGCAAATTATACGTCGTATAATCCGCCACGCCCAGCGGCATTTCGCCCGAACGGAAGCGGCTCACGAAATCAAACACCGTCGGCAGCCCGTAATCGTTGTACAGCGAGGTGTACATCTCGAACGCCTTGACCCCCGGCTCGTCGGCAATCAGCGTGCGCGTCGCCTTTTCGTCGTACAGCGCGCCGCCGTTTTGGTAAATCATGGAGTAGTACGTCGCGAGGTTGGGCGCGGCGATATCGGGGTACGGGATGCCGACCGACATGTTGTTGCCCTGTATCGTCGGCAGCACGGCGATCAATTCGTCCCACGTCTCGGGCGGCTTGATGCCGTACTCCGCGAGCACGTCCTCGCGGTAGAACAGCAGGCTGTACACCTGCGTTTCGGGCAGCGCGTACACGCCGCCGTCCAGCGACATGGGCGCGTAGGCGCTCGGGAAAAAGTCGGCAAGCACGCTGTCAATGTCGGCAAACTGCCGCAAATCCTCCGCCGAGCCGCGCATGGCGTAATTGACCGGGTGCCACGAATCGACCGAGATCACCACGTCCGGGCCGTTGCCCGCGACGACCGCGCCCAGCAGCGCGTTGGGGTCGACCAATTTGACGTTGACCTTGATATCCGTGCTCGGCGTGAAGCTGTCGTCGATCATGGTTTTGAGGATGGTCGACTGGTCGCGCCCGGTGACGATCCACGCCTCGATGGCGGCTTCGTCCTTGCCGTACACGTCGCCCAGCGCGTTATAATCCACCGTGTAGGAGGCGACGCACGAGCGGATCTCGTGCAGAAGCTTGGTCAGGAAGTTCTCCGCGGCGCGCTGGATCTTCGCGTCCTCGCCCGAAATGATGATGTAGTCGATATCGAGCTTGGTCTCCGACATGTTCTGCATGGCGGTGCCCAGGCTCGTGATGTTGTCCTTGAAATTGACGAACTGCTTGGTGATGTAGTCCGGGTCGTCCACGAAGGTGTCCAGCTGGAACGCAAGCGTTTGCGCCACGGCGATGCGGTCGGACTTCTGCCCGGTCGTTTTCACGGTGTCGTCAACCAGCTTGAACAGGCGCTTGCTCTCCAGCGCCATCGCCTCGATCACGTCGGGGTAGACGTTGCCCAGCTTATAATCGCGGAACAAATCGGGCTTCACGCCCGTGAGCACGAGGATTTTCCGGTAGATTTGGTTCAGGCGGTAAATGCCGTCCTCCATCTGCTCGAGGATATGCCCCATGTCGCCGAGCGTCGCTTCCAAGCGAATCGTGTGCTCGCCCGCCGTCAGGTAGAAGCGGTACGGCGTTCCGGCATCGTCCGACAGCGTTTTGTAGTTCCACGCGTTCTGATACAGGAAGGCGACCGACGAAAGCTCGGCAAACGGGATCTCGCCGTCGATGTACACCGCGCGGCAGGACAGCGCGCCGCGCTGGTAGTTCTGCCTGCCCTTGAGCGTGATGTGATAATAACCGTCCTCCGGCACGGAGAACGTCCACTCGATCCACTGCCCGGCGTTGTTCCACGGGTCGCCGCCGATGTAGTTGAGCACGGTGCTGGTGACGCTGTACGGCTCGGTCGCGGAGGAGGAATGGTCATACCGCGCGTACAAAGAGGGCGACGAGCGCAGCACCGCGTCCTCGCCCTGCACCTTGGCAAGGTAGGCATTGCCTATGTCGGTCATGCGCGCCTCGGGCGCGCTCGCGATGTAGTCCGCGTATGCGCGCGCCTCGCGGATGCCCGTCAGCGCAACGCGGCGCAGGTACATTGGCTCGTTCACGCCGACCAGCGAGAGCGTGTTCTCGCCCGCCTCGAAATACACCTGATACGGCTCGATGGAATAGCCCATGTCGTCGCGGCAGCGCGCGCTCTGCCAGCCGAAGGTCTCGACCTGCGTCGGGCGGATCTCGTTGCCCTGATTGTCCATGCGCACGTCGCCGCCGTCCGTCCACAGGCGCGAAAAGCGCAGCGTGTCCGCCCCGGCAAACGGCAGCTCGCCGTTGACGCGCAACTCGCGCTCGACGTCCACGCCCCGGGAGGGCGCGGCGTAATACTCGATATACACGTTATACATGCCCGCTTCGGGCACGGCGACCGACCACGTAACGCTCGCGTTGTCGCCGGTGTACAGCGCTTTTTCCTCGCCCGCCTCGTTTTCCGTCACCCGCGCGTCGCCCTCGGCGGTGAAGGCGAACAGGTCGATCTCGATATCGGCATCCGGGCGCTTGGCATCCGCGTGGCGCTCCAGATAATGCGTGTAGGTGTTGGCGCGCCCGATACCGCCCACGTCGCCCGTCAAATCAACGCCCGCGTACCGCGCCGCAAAGGACTCTACGCCGCCGGACAGCAGCAGCAGCGCGCAGACGACCGCCGCCAGTGTCAGAAGCCAAGCGATCGCTCGCCAACCTTTCTTTTTCATCGGTCGTCGATCCCCCTTGCGCCGAACATTAACGGATGCACCTTCAATCATTGTATGCAACGCCGCTGAATATAGCTTCTCATATATTGCGTCACTTCCTTCATATGTTGCTTGAAAGAACATGCGGAGCGTGCTATAATACTGTCGGATTCGACAAGAACCGCTTTGTGAATTTGTCTAGTTCACAACAGGTTGTTCCCGATTTCACCATCTCCGATGCCGCGCATCGGGCGAATGCCGCCGCCGGGAGGAAGCATGCAGCAAGAGAAAAAAGCAAGAATCGCGTTTGTACAGAAAGACAGATATATGACCAGCGAGCCGGACGGCACGCTGCGCGAGCTCGTCAAGTACCCGCCCAACTCCACGTTCCGCGTCTGGCGCGGCGACACGCCCGACCAGTACGACATGCACTGGCACTCGGCGGTCGAAATCTGCGCGGCGAACAGGGGCGTGTGCGAATACATCGTCAACAACGAAAAGTACACGCTGCGCGAGGGCGAAGTCATCATCGTGCCCTCCGGCGCGCCGCACAGCATGGAAATGGGCGCGGACGCCGTGCGGCACGTATATGTCTTGGAGCTGGACAGCCTGCTGGTATTGCAGGATTTCACGTCGCTGCGCTCGCTGATGATGTTCCCAATCCACATCACGCTGGACTCGCCCATATTAAAAGAAGCGACCGCGCTGCTTGCGGCGGTCGCCGAGGAATATGACACGCAGAACCGCCTGCGCGAGCTGCGCAATTACGCGCGCGTGCTGGAACTATACACGCTTGTGGGCAGGAATTATCTGGACACGGTGTCGGCGCAGGCGGGCGCGTCGCCCGCGCGCCAACGCGTGTATCTGGACGTGTTCAACGACGTGATGAAGTACATCGACCTGCATTATCAGGAGCCCCTCACGCTGGAAGGCATTTCCGCGCGCGCGGGCTTCTCCAAGTATCACTTTTCGCGGTTGTTCAAGCAGTACGCCAACACCACGTTCTACCATTATTTGAGCCTCAAGCGCGTGATGATGGCGGAAAGGCTGCTGGCGACCAGCGATATGCCCGTGACCGAGATCGCGCTTTTGACGGGCTTTGGCTCGATTCCGACGTTCAACCGGACGTATAAGCAAATCCGGCAATATACGCCGACCGAGTTCCGCTCGCTCTACCGCACGCCCGCGCGCGATCGGCTGCGGCCAGACTGGCGGTAACGCCCCTACAGCGCGCTCTTTAGCTGCGCAAGCTCGCTTTCGAGCTGTTCCTTCGTCACGTAATTCAGCGGCGAAAAGCGCCCTTCGAGCGCCGTTTCGAGCTTCTCGATTGCCGCTTTGGTATCGCCCGCGTCCAAATCGTAGCGCGAGAGGAAATACAGCGTGTCGATTTGCCCGGGCTTGATGGCGTGCGCCTTTTCAAAATAGACCTTCGCCTTTTCCTTGTCGCCCACGAGCCGATAATACGTCTGCGCGAGGTTGTCCAGCGTGATCGGGTCTTCGTCGTCGTAATCCAGCGCTTCGAGGTTATACGCAAGCGCCTTGTCCACGTCGCCCTTTTCGACGTACAGGAAGCCCAGCGCGCCGTAGGTATTGCCGCACGGCGCTTTGCGGTGCGACGCTTCCAGCAGCGAAATCGCCTTGTCCATCTCGCCCAGCTTCCAGCTCGCGACCGCGTAATTGAGGTGCAGCTGCTGGCGGCGCTCCGCCGTCATGTCGGGCGCTTTCTCCGCTTTCTTGAGCATTTCGCGCACGAGGGCATAATTGTCCTCGCCGCCCTTGCGAAGCAGCAGCACGGTATACGGCAGGATATACGCCGCCTGGATCACGCCCTCTTGATACAGCGCGGCGTACTGCCGCATCGCCTCGTCGATATCGCCCTTTTGCTGCTTGAGCAGCGCGCTCCGCACCTTGATGCCCGTCATGAACGCCATTGGTCAAGACCTCCTCGTTTTTTTCAAAAGCCGCGCGTGCCGATAGCGAAGATCGGCAAGCGTTTCATCCCCGGCGCACGCCAGCAGCCCGCGACGGCAGACCGCGAGCGCGCGCTCCGGGTCGCCCAGTTTGTGCTCGTAGAGCTTGCACAGCGCGATATACGCGCCCTCGCCTTGCAGCCCCGTGGCGATGATGCGCTCGTACACCTGCGCCGACTGCCGGTAATCCCGGCTCTTGCGCAGGCTGTCCGCCAGCGCGGGCGCGGCGAGCGCCGCCATTTTGCCCGCGTTTGCCGCGCGATAGCACGCGCGCGCATTCTCCTGCTGCCCGCGCTTTTCAAACACGCGCCCGAGGCTGTACACATCCTCGAGGTGCGCGGCGGTCAGCGGCACGTCGTGCAGACCGTGCAGCACATAGAGCAGCCGCGCCAGCGACGCGATGTCCAGCGCGTTGTGCGAAAGCACGCCCTCCAGCACCGCCATGTCCTTGCACTTCAAATACTCGAAGAACTTTTCGGGCACTTGCGCGCCGGGGATATCATCCACGCGCGGCTCGTGGAAAATCTCCTCCTCCAGCCGCGACAGCGAGCACCCGCGCAGCCGCAATTTCCACACGCGCCGCGCGGTGTGCAATAGGTCCGCGTGCGGCGGGGCTTGCAGGGCGTTTCGCATGCCGTTCATCAGCAGCCGCGACTGCAAAAGCGGCATATCGAAGCTCGCGCCGTTGAACGTCACCAGCAGGCGGCAGCGGTTGACTGCCTCGCACACGCGCGAAAGCATCAGCGCTTCCTCGTCGTAATCGCGCATGAGGTACTGCCGCACGACCAGCCGCCCGCCCTCGAACGCGCCCAGCCCCGTCAGGAACGCAAGCGTGCCCGCGCCGCCCGACAGCCCGGTCGTTTCGGTGTCGAGGAACAGCACGTCCTCGGGCGCGATATCGCCGATATCCGCCAGCGCGTCGCCCTGCATGGCGCGGAGCACCTCGCAAGACAGCGGCGCGGGCGCGACGGCAAACGCCGTTTCGCGCAGGTAGCAGCTCTCCGGCGCGGGCTTTTTCTCGCGCGGGGCTTTCGGCGCCTGCTGCGCGCGCAGGCGCTCCAGCAGCGTGCTCACGCCGCCCCCGGGAAGGACACGTCGTCCTCCGTTTCGACATACGGCGCGGGCGAGGGGCGCGGCGTGGGCACGGGCGTGGGCGTCGGGCGCTCGCGCCAGACCGCCTGCTCCCAGCTCTCGCCGTGCGGCAGGAAGGGCGCGCACAGCGCTATGATCTCGTCCTCGCTCGCCGCCGCGCAAATGGCGGCAAGCGCCGTTTCGTCGCCCGCCAGCGCCTGCCCGACCACGCCGATATACACAGAAGACGGCGCGGTCGTGAGCACATACTCCGGCAGCCGCGCGGCAAACGACAGGTACGTCTCCAGCGGCACGTTCAGCGCGTGCACCGCCGTGGCGTGCGGAACGCCGATGTAGCGGATGTGCCACGGCTCGTAGGCGTAGCCGGTGATCTCCGACCATTCCTCCTTGTAGCGCACGATGAAGCCGAAGCGGTGCGCGTTCTCCGCCAGCCAGATGCCCTCGTCGGACGCCGCGAAGCTCTTGTTCAGCCCCGAATTGTCCGGGCAGAGCACGTCCATCGCCAGCCCCAATTGATGCTCGCTCGCGCCCGCAGGCGCGACGGTGCGCCGCGCCTTCGCCGCCGAGCCGACCTCGGCGACCTTGTTGTTGAACAGTAGCTGCTGCTCGCCATACGTGCGGTAGCCCGAGATCGCCAGCAGCGTATAGTCCATCTCCTGAAGCGCCGCGCCAAAGAGCGTTTCGAGCGCGAGCGCCGCTTCGGGGCGCATGAAAATGCGCTCCTGCTGGCTCTTTTTGCGCGTTTTCACGTCGGGCTTGACAAGCCCCTCGGGCACGTAGGTCTTGGACAATTTCTGCTCGCGGTTGACGAGCGCGAGGATGCCGTCGTCGTCCAGCATCGACGCTTCGGCAAGCAGCGCGGGCGCGAGCAGCAGCAGCGCGAGCGCCAGCAAACAGCGAATCTTCATCAGTAGAACATGGACACCTCTGCGTCCCCATCCTCCCCGTATTCGTCCAGCAAAACGACGGGCGGCGGCGCGGAAAGCTCGTCGCACAGCGCGTCAAAGTCGCCCCCGGCGGCTTCGTACGCGGCGACCGCGCCTTGCCATTCCGCGGTGAACTCCTCCAGCGACAGCGCGTTTTGCATGATGTACGCCGCCGCGTCCTTGCCGACATACCGGAAATGCCACGGCTCGAACATGATGCCCGTCACGTCCTGCTTGCCGTCCATGTACCGCAGAATGTAGCCGTATTCATGACAGTGCTCCGACATCCAGACGGCTTCCTTTTCGAGCGCGAACTTCTCGTTCATGCCGTCCTTCTCGGTCCACTCGTAATTGAGGATGTCCACGCCCAGCCCGGTCTGGTGGTCGGACGACCCCGGATACGCCACCACGCCGTCGTCGCGCCCGACCTTCTCGAGCCGGTTGTAATACATCGTTTTCTGCGTGCTGTAGCTGCGGTACGCGCTCTTGACGTACAGCGTGTGCCCGGCGGCTTCGGCTGCCTCGAACATCGCTTTCAGCGCGTCATACGCCTCGCTGCGCAGCTCGAACGGGTTGGTGCGGCGCAGCGCGACGTTCACCAGATCGGTCGGCGCGTAATCCTCGGCAAGCAAGGATTCGCGGTTGGCAAGCGTCAAAAGCCGCGCGTTGTCGCGCAATATCAGCGGCGACAGCGCGTACGTCCACTCGGCGGCGAGCGCCGACGCAAAGAGCATCGAAAGCGCGACAAGCGCGCAAAGCGCCTTTCTCATCGGTCACAGCCCTCCCTGCGCGTTTTCCAGCTTCGCCAGCCGCAGCGCCTCGATGTACGTTTCCAGCGGCACGTCCGTTTCAAAGAGCGTTTGCGCGTGCGACGCGCCGACGTAGCGCACGTGCCACGGCTCGTCCGCGTACCCGGTCACGTCCGTCCACGCCGCTTTATAACGGATGATGAACCCGAAACGGTGCGCGTTGGCGGCGACCCACTTGCCCTCGTCGGTGTTGCCGAAGGAGGCGGACAGCGCCTGATTGCGCATGCTGCCAAGGTCCATCGCCAGCCCCAGCTGGTGCTCGCTCGTACCGGGCGGCGCGACGAGCAATTGCGCCTTTTTCACGCTGCCCGTGCTCTGCACCTTGCGGTTGTAGATGCGCGCCTGCTGCCCGTAGCTGCGATAGCCCGAGACCGCGACCAGCGTGTACCCCATTTCCTCCTTTGCCGCCAGAAACATGTTCTCCAGCGCCGCCGCCGCTTCCTTGCGCATCTGCTGTTCGCCCGAGCTTTTGACCGTCAGCTTCACGAGGTCGCTCGGCACGTAATCGGCGGAGACGGGATAATCGCGGTTGACGAGGAACAGATACCCGCCCAAGTCGGCTTCCACCGCGATAATGTCCAGCGCGCCCTGCGAAAGCGAGCAGAAGGCGAGGATCAGCGCGAGCAATCGTGTCAGCATGGCATGCTCCTATTTCTCGAGTATATCGCCGTATTTGGCGGAAAGCCTGCCCGCCGCGTCGGGCGCGAGCATGACGGTCACGCGTGTGCCGTCGTCCTCGTGCTCCTGCGACAGCAGCCGCCCCTGCGCGCGCAGGTCGGACAAAAGGGAATAATTGGAAAACGGAACGAGCAGCGTGTACGCGCGCTCGGCGGCGCGCAGTTTTTCGCCGATGGCGGCGAGCAATTCGGGCAAGCCCTCGCCCGTCCGCGCGGAGATCAGCACGCCGCCGGGGATGAGATCGAGCGCGTTTGGCAGCGCGCGGTCGCGTTTGTTGAGCGCGTCGATGCGCAGCGAACTGGTCGCGCCGAGCTTTTCAAGCACTTCCTCGACGACGGCGCGCTGCGCGGCGCAGTCGGGCGAGGACGCGTCCGACACGATGACCAGCACGTCGGCAAGCGCCGCTTCCTCGAGCGTCGCGTGGAACGCCTCGATCACGTCGTGCGGCAGCTTGCGGATGAAGCCGACGGTGTCCACCAGCAAAAACTCGCCGCCGTCCGGCAGCGCGACCTTGCGCGACACCGCGTCGAGCGTGGCGAAAAGCTGGTCGTGCACGTACACGTCCGCGCCCGAGA
>CAZEIC010000040.1:0-23464 GCA_964512175.1 uncultured Oscillospiraceae bacterium
TCCACGGGCTGAACCCCGCGCTGCACGAGGGGTTCGACCGTGCCGAGATATGCAAATTTTACCTGAGCGAATTGACGTGCCTCAACCTGGACGACCACAACCGCATCCGCACGACCGACGCGCGGCTGCTGCGGCGCATCGTGCGCGATTATCAGTTCCGGGGCACGAAGCCCGTCGATACGCTGGCGATGTGGTCAAGCGTGCGGCGCGGCGAGGAAAAGTGGATTTTCCCGTATCAGGAATTGGCGGACGTGGTGTTCAATTCGGCGCTGCATTACGAGCTGCCGCTGCTCAAAAACATCGCCTACGACATGCTCAAGGAGATCACGCCCGACAACCCCGTG
The DNA here is from genome assembly GCA_964512175.1 of uncultured Oscillospiraceae bacterium. GTDB lineage: Bacteria > Bacillota > Clostridia > Christensenellales > Aristaeellaceae > CAZEIC01. Next base: position 345 of record CAZEIC010000040.1, read on the forward strand.
TTTTTCCGTTCGCGCCGATTGCTCAAAATCCTTCATTATTTGCTGCCGTTCCCGGAGGATGCGCTGCAAGAGATCCCACCCTTGTCGATATTGCGCGAATTCATCGGCGGCTGCACCTTATACATCGATTAAATTTTGGAATCATAGACCGTTGCCTCCTTGCGCACAATAGCGGCGAGGAGGCGATTCTTTTTGAGTAAAATCATTGGGTTACTAACGGTTTGCGCGCTTGCCTGCATGTTGCTTGCGGGGTGCGCGTCAAACGCCGACATGGCGCCCTCGCCGTCGCCCGGAACGATGCCGTCCACGTCGCCGTCGGCGAGCGCGGGCACGCAGAACACCCCGGACATCCCCGCGACGAACGGCGTCGACGGCTCTACGCCCACGCAGGGCGGGCAGGGCTCGGAAGGGCAGGACACGCCCGAATCAGCGCTCAAAGCGTCCAAGGCGGTCAAGGATTCCGTCGCGCGGCTGACCGAGGTAGGCGAGGCGACCGCGCTGGTCGTGGACAACATGGCGCTGGTGGGGCTGACGTATGACAGCCAGTACAAGGGCGAGACCGACGAGCGCATGCGCGGCATGGTGCTCACGCGCGCGCAGACGGTGGACAAGTCCATCGAGAGCGTGAAGGTCACGTCCGACCCCGAGCAGGTCAAGCAGATCGAGGCGCTTTACAAGCAGCTCGAGGACGGCGCGTCGCTGGACACGATCTCTGCGAGCGCCAAGGAGCTGGCGTCGTCGATCGAGGGCGAATAACGCCAAAATGCGAGGAACGCCGCGCCGCGCGGCGTTCCTCGCACGTAGGGGCGGGGCTCTGCTCCGCCCGTGGAAAGAAACAATCATCAGTAGGGGGCGATGCCCACATCGCCCCGACGCACACATTGCCGTAGGGGCGGGGCTCTGCTCCGCCCGGCGGAAGGAAACAATCATCAGTAGGGGGCGATGCCCACATCGCCCCGACGCACACGTTCCCGTAGGGGCGGGGCTCTGCTCCGCCCGGCGAAAGGAAACAATCATCAGTAGGGGGCGATGCCCACATCGCCCCGTTGAAAGGATGCGTTTCTATGAGCGAGAACACCTATCCGACCGAGAAATTCGACCCCTTCTGGGACACCGAACAGGTCGCGTCCGCCTACGACGCGACGGGACTGATCCCCGCGCTGCCCGAGGACGAGCGCGACATCGAGCGTCAAGCGGCGCTGTACTCCATCCACAAGCCGTCGGAAGGCTTGGAGGACGACGATCTGGGGCAGGAAGAATAAGCGGTTACGCCGGGAATCTGTCGAACGCGCGCAGCACCAGCAGCTTCTCGATCGCCTTGAAAGCCTTCCACCAAGTCTCCGACACCGCGAATTCCTTGGCGTAGCGCTCGCCGAGGTCGAACCACGTCCAAGTGATGGGCCACACGTCGTTTTCGGGCAGCGCGTCGATCATGCGGTCGAGCTCGTACGCGATGATTTCTTCGTTGCCGGGATAATACGGGCTGTCCGGCGAATGGATGTAGTTGGACGGCACGGGGGAGTACTGCGTCCATTTCGCCGGGTCGCGCTCCATGTGCGCGTTCACCAGCTCGCGCAGCCGCCGCGCGTGCCGCTCGTCCGCGCCCGAATCGGGCAGCGTGATGAGCGTCGCCATGCTTTCCAGCCCCATGTCGCCAAAGGCGGCGTCGGTCGTCAGCGCGTCCAGCAGCTTGGGCGCGAGCGATTTCGCGCGCGCATACAGTTCGCTGTCTTTGCTGGCGAAGCGCAGCGCGATTTCCACAGCATCCGCCGTCACGCCCACATACTCGCTTTCGTTCTGCTTTTCCGCATACGTCCACCAAGGCGCGTGCGGATATTCGTCGTTGCCGGGCACGCAAAACGGCCAGCCGTAGCCCAAGAAGGGCGCGGACTGCTCGAAATAGCGAACGATATCCCGTATCAGCGGCTCGTCCGGCGCGTCCAGCCCGGCGAGCCGCAGCAGTTTGTATGCGTGCGCCGTGGTGATCGGCGTTGAAGCCGGGTTCCAGCTATCCGCCTCGAGCGCCCAGCCAAAGCCGCCGTCGGCGTTCTGGTAGGCGCGCAGCGCGTCCGCGACGGCGCGCGCGTCGCCGTGCTCGAACAGGCGCGTAAACAGCGCGAGGTCTATCTCGCGCGCGTTGCGGTGCAGCCACGCGCGCGTCTGCGCGTACTGCGTTTGCGTCAATCTCTTGTGCATACGTCTTCCTTTCTGGCGCGCCGCGCGTGCTTGGCGATCGTCCGGTACAGCAGCGCGGGCTCAATGGGTTTGGCAAGGTGGTCGTTCATGCCGGTGTCCAGCGAGGTTTTCGCGTCTTCCACGAACGCGTCCGCCGTCAGCGCGATGATCGGCACGCGCGCCGCGTCCCGCCTGTCGAGCGCGCGGATGGCGCGCGTCGCGGCAAGCCCGTCCATCACCGGCATGCGGATGTCCATCAGCACGATGCCGTAGAAGAACGGCGGCGACTGCGCGAACATGCGCAGCCCCTCGCGTCCGTTGCAGGCGCAGTCCACCGTGCAGCCTTTCTTTTCCAGCAGCGCGGTCGTGATGCGCGCGTTGAGCGCGTGATCCTCGCACAGCAGCACGCGCAAGCCCTCGGGGATGTCCTCCGCGCCGTCGTATGCGTCGTCGCGCGGCGCGTCCACGCCCGTGTAGGCGAGCTCGACCGTGAACGTCGTGCCCTTGCCCAGCTCGCTTTCGACCGAGATCGTGCCGCCCATCAACTCCACGATCTGCTTGACGATCGACAGCCCCAGCCCCGTGCCCTGCTCGGCTTCCGCCGCTCCCGCCTGATTCTCCTGCGCGAAGCTGTCGAATGCCAGCGGCAGGAATTCGCGGCTCATGCCGATGCCGCTATCGCGCACGGTGAACCGTTTGCGCACGCGGTCGCCCTCGCGCCCGAGCGTCTCGATGACGAACGCGACCGTGCCGCCGGGCGGCGTGAACTTGATGGCGTTGGTGAGCAGGTTGATGAAGATTTGGTTGAAGCGCACCTTGTCCACCAACGCCCACGGGAAGGTCAGCCCGGCGAACTGAAACTCGAACCGCAGTCCCTTGGCGCGGCACTGGCTGGCGATGACGGTGTTGATGGTGCCGATGAATTCCTCCATAGCATACGGCACGGGACGCAGGGAGAACTTGTTGCCTTCGATGCGCGACATGTCCAGCACGTCGTTGATGATGCCCAGCAGATACTTGCCCGAGGCGTGAATCTTTTCGAGGAACTCGTCCTTCTGCGGCGGCGTCGCGTCCGCCGTCATGTCCTCGCCCGACAGCGCGATGATGGCGTTGAGCGGCGTGCGCATGTCGTGGCTCATGCGCGAGAGGAACTCGCTCTTGGCGTGGTTCGCGGCGTTGGCGAGGTCCACGGCATCCTTGAGCGTCTGCTGTCTGCGCTGCTCTTCCTCGTATAGATCGGTGATGTCGCGGCGCACGAGCACGATGTCCTCGCGCGTGTCGTCTAAGTAGAACGCGCGCGCCTGCTTGCGCTTGATGCCCTGCGCGTCCGCAATCCTGTAAGTCAGCCGTGCGCGCGCGTCCTGCGCAAGCGCTTTTTGCAGACCGTCCAGCGGGAAAAACGCGGCGCACAGCGCGCGGTCGTCGGGGTGCGCCTCAACGTCCAGCGCTAACAGGATCTGCTCGTCGTAGGGGAACGTGCTGTTGCTCTGATAGCTCATCGCGCTTCTGTACTTGGACACGCGCGCCATGCCGCTGCGCACGTTGATCAGCAACATGAACTCGATTTCATCTTCGATGATGCTCTGGATGGCAAGCTCGTCCTTGCGTTCGCCGTCTACGCTGGCGGTATTGATGAACGCCACGATTTCGTTGGTCAGCGGCTTTTTGATGATGGTCGCCGTGCACTTGACCCAGCACGTCCCGCGTTCCGGGACGATGCGGCGGAACACAAGGCTGACGCTTGTTTTGCCCTGCCGGTAGCGCTCCATCAGCGCGTCTGAAAACAGCGTCTCGCGGACAGCTTGGCGGTATTCGGGCGTTATGCCCGCCAGCAGCATCTCGCACAGGTCTTCGTTGTTGGGAAACGGCGTTTTGACGACGGGCATGTTGGACAGCTTGGTGCTGTACTCCTCGATCATCCCGGTCGTCAGGTTGATTTGATAGAACGTCAGCGAGTCGCGGATCAGCTCGCGCCGGATCAGCAGCTCGTGTTCGTAGCGGCGCAGCGCGTCCTGCTGGAGATCGACGTTGGTCGTGAAGCCGACGGCGAGGCGGTCGCCGTCCTCGTCGCCGTGCAGGCGGTTGTAGATCAGGTGCTGCCATTCATAACGCCCCGTATGGCGGTTGCGCATTTTCAAGGTGCACTCGCTGGTCTCCGCGCCCGCATCCAATTCGCGGTGCATACGCGCGAGCTCGGGCTCTGTCTCGGGCGAGAAATCGCCCGTGCCTATGAGCGACTCCCCTAATTTGAGGGATTTGATACAATCACATGGTTCATTTGAAAATGAACACCCCTGGGTGCATTTTTGCACACCCTGTTCAAATGCGCTTGTTTGTTTAGCTCTGCGCCGTAAAACAGGCATTCTGTATGGGATTGTCCTTGTTGCTGCGTACATCATTATTTCCTCATCATCCCATTGCTTTAATTGCACCTAAGCAATGAATTCTTACAACCCGGTTATCATCGGTTTCTGATATTCTTTTCAGCTCTTCCACATAAGGTCTGACAAACTCTGGTCTTCGCTTACCGAGCACTCGGAACATCTCCGGTGCCTCCATCCGTACCTTGTCATCTACATCATGCAGAAGTTTCTCATATACTGACACATAATCCTTATAAAAATCAGGCCTGTTTGTGGCTATGTTTTCTGATGCCCATATAAAACTTAAGCGCACCTTTGCATCCTCATCTGAAGCAAAACGGAACAAATTCCTCCACCAGTGTTCTATCAGCTGATAGTTGCCGCGCCCAATTCTACCGAGCGCATTAACCGCACGTTCACGCAATAGAGGATCGGAACTTTCACAAAATACGGCTATCGCAGGAACAGTCTCTTCTATTCCCGATGAATAAACAAGTCCCATTTCACCAAGCAGCCAGAGTGCCTTCGCCTGTATCTTTGTGGACTCATGATCAAGAAGGGATGAAACATACGGAATGCTTTCTTCCCACTTATCCTTGTCCTTTGTCAAAGCACCGAGGCTTTTATACAGTTCCGCTTCGCTCAATACATCATCTCCTCTTCAGTATCGTATTATCGTTTTCCTGTTTCGATAAAGTGGATCAAGTCCTCGATATCATCAAATTCATCGTAGTCGCCCATGATGCCTTCACGGTGATAGACAATGCCCGCCTGCTCATTCCGCTCAAGGCAATCAAGGAGTGTTTCAACACCATATCGATGTGCAAACTCTGCAAAGGCTCGTGCCTTAATCTTTTCAGCATACAGACCCTTGCGGCATTCTGCCGGATTGCATTCATAGCAACCGAGCAGATTCTTTTCTATGACACATTTTCGGTTTTCGCACCATTCGGCATCCTTGCACCAAGAAAGTTCCAGAAAGCCATCCCGCTTACAGCCCTTGCAAGTGACGTTTTCAGAACACAGGCAACATGCCAACCCACAGCGGGCAATTCCAAGTTCACGCTTCATTGTGTTTCTCCTCGTCCGTTTTATTCATATCGTCCACAATCTGTGACGGCTTGGCTGTCATCTCCACCCATGCCGGGATGAATCCACTTTTCACAGCATTTCTGACCGACCTGATATTCGACCAGGCAGAACAATAAAATGGCACCTTCTCACGGGCGAGGATTTCCTTTGCCAGCCTGCTGGTCAAAGCAGCGGCGATACCTTTCCGTCTATAATCCGGCAGCACATCTACTCCAATCTGCCACATATCCTCACAGTCTGCCGAGCAGCCAGCCAGTCCCACCAGCCTTCCGTTATCATAAGCACCAACACCGAGCACATCCAGATGCTTTCGGTCTTTGCATAGCGCATTGCTCCACTCCGGCAGGTACAGTTCTGAAAAATCTGCCTGCTCAAGTATTCTCAATTCGTATCTGCACGGCAAGTCTGGAATCTTGTTTACATCTGGCAGGTAATACTCTGCCATGAAACAGACACGATGCCCTTTCTCTATTAGGCGGTCATTCAGCCACTGCATAGCGGATACGAAAAAGGAAGTGGTCGTTTGCCGAGCGACAAATGAACCACTTCCTGAATCATCAATTTGAGCCTACGATCCTGAGTTCGTCTGCAGCAGGATTATACTCTGCAATTATGGTCTTTCCAAGCAGATGCCTGTTTGTCCTGAAATAGTACTCCGCAAGGCTCTCGCTTCTTTTCTCGTGATGCGACCGCAGCATCACTATATACTTTTCATATGTTTCAGGCAGGAAAGAAAGATAAAATGCCGCCTCATTTGTGAACCCCATCTTTGCGCTCGGTACGTTGCCTGTTTCAGTCCAGGTGTACCGCTTGCATTCGATCACTATCTTCTTTTCCGAATTGACGATATCAAATTTGTGGTCTTTTGCCGGATCTCCAATCGGGATCTTCTTTTCCAGCTCAAAGCCGTCACCATACTTTCGTATAAAATACTGCTGGACGGCACGCTGGAAATCGGCTCCGTTTTTCGGATTATCTGAATTGCTCATCGTGCCTCCTTACTCTCCGAGTATCGGCTGCCCATATTTGAACAGCGCAGCGTTTATCTCGAAGATATCATAGTTCCCATTCGTCACGAAGTAAGTGATGATAAGATCAAACTTATTGCTGGGGGAGAACGCAATCTCCGCCCTGGAAAGCAGATCCAGCATCGTAGGCATATCCAGCTTAAGCGCAATGGCAAATGCCACAGCCGTTTTCTTCTTCGGCTTATAGTCCATCTTACAGCGGATGCGAGAGAAAACCTTCTGCGTTTCCACGGAAGCATAAAACGCCATGAACGCTTCCGCAGCCGCCAGCTCTTTCTCGCCGCGTTCTTTTTTTGTCATGCCGACGGTGCAGCTGAGCGTGTCCGCGATGTAGCCGTCGCCCGGATTTTCGCCGGGGAACGGCATATAGCCGAACGTGTATTCGTCGCTGTCGATGCGCTTGGCGGGCACGTTGATCATGGCGATCTTCCCGGCGACGAACTCGTTCTGGCGCGACGTCGCGCTGTAGGTGAAGTGCTCATTGCGGATGATCCCCTCGTCTACCAGCCTTTGCACGCCCTCGAACATGGGGCGGATATGCTCCGCATACCCTTCCCCGCCCGCGATGAACTGATTATACAGCGTGCGGTTTTCCACGCCCGCGAACAGCGAGGCGTAGAAGAAGCCCTGCAGCGCTTTGACGATCTCGCCGTCGTATTTGGCGTTGGGGTTCCACGGCTCTACCGCGCCGTTTGTGTCCGCCTTGATGCGCGCGCAGAGCGTGACGAACTCGTCAAACGTCCCGGGCACTTCCCAGCCGTAACGCTCGAACAGCGTTTTGTTGTAGACCATGCAGGTGACGCTGGAGGGACCGGGCAATACGTAGATATCGCCGTCCACCTGCAGGCGGTTGAGGGAGTCGGTGTGAAACACTTCCAGATACGGCGTGGACGAGAGGTTGACGAAGCTCTTCTTCATGTCGATGCTCTGGTACATCGTGTTGCCCATAAACATGATATCGGGCGTCGGACCGCGCTCGATCCAGTTCAGATATGGACGCTCTGCATTGGTGCCGCCCGTGATGTCCAGATAGAACACCTGCACGTCGGGATGCTCCTGCTCGAACTGCTCTATGATATGGTCGATCGACACGCCGAGGTTGCCCGTGACGGAAACCACCAGAGGCGTTTTGCCCTGCTCGACCGGGGTATAGGTGAAAATCTCGTTGTCCGCCGTGCCGAAGGCGGGCGTTTGCGGCTGCTGTTTATCCGCGCAGCCGCCCAGCAGCGCGGCGCAAAGCAGCAGACACATTGCCGCGAGCCATGTTTTCCGCAATCCGTTCTTCATTGGTTTCCTCATTGCTTTCTGACCGGCGTTACGCGCCCGCCGTTCTCGCTTTGGCGCGCAGGATCGCCGCGCGCGTCGCCTCGACCAGTTCCTCCACGACGATGGGCTTGGCAATGTGCCCGTCCATGCCTGACGCGCGTGCCTTCTCCACGTCCTCGGCGAAGACGTTGGCGGTCATGGCGATGATGGGGACGCTCGCGCTCCCCGGGTGTCCGCAGGTGCGGATGGCGAGCGTCGCCTCATAGCCTGTCATGATTGGCATCTGGATGTCCATGTACACCACGTCATACGCACCCGGCTCGGAAGCCTTGAACATGCGCGCCGCCTCGCGCCCGTCCGGCGCGATATCCACCGCGAAGCCCAGCTTTTGCAGAATCATGCGCGCGATGGTCTGATTGACGGGGTTGTCCTCGCACAGCAGCGCGCGCTTGCCCGCGAACACCTCGCCCGGCGCTTCCGCCCGCGCGGGCGGCGGCTCGGGCTTGATATGACCCTTTTCAAAGAAGACTTCGACGGTGAACACGCTGCCCTCGCCCAGTATGCTTTCGCAGGCGATCGTGCCGCCCATGGCGGTGACGTAGCTCTTGCAGATGGACAGCCCCAGCCCCGAGCCCTCGGCGGCGCGCGTTTGCTCGTTGTCGGCGCGCGTGAACGGGTCGAAAATGTGCACGATGTCGCGCGCGGGGATGCCGTAGCCGCTGTCTTGCACCGTGAAGCGGAAGGCGGCGGTGTCGCCGCGCAGCGAGGGCATTTCCAGCGCCGTGAAGCGCACGCTGCCGCCCTCGGGCGTGAACTTGACGGCGTTGTTGAGCAGGTTGAGCAGCACGCGCGAGAGCTTGACCTTGTCGCCGACGATCTTGACCGTCTTGACGGCGCTGTGATCCTGCGTGAACGCCTGCCGCTTCTCGCGCGCCAGCGGCGTGATCATGTCGCGCAGGTCGTCCAGACATTCCAGCAGGTCAAACGGCGCGAGCGCCATCGCCACCTGCCCCGACTCGATGCGGCTCATGTCGAGGATGTCGTTGATGAGGCGCAGCAGGTGGTCGGAGGAATCGCGGATGGTCTTGAGGTATTCGCGCTGGCGCGCCGCGTCGCCCGCCGATTCGATGGCGAAGTCGGTCATGTTGATGATGGCGTTCATAGGCGTGCGGATATCGTGCGACATGTTCGTCAGGAAGCGCGTCTTGGCGACGTTCGCCGAATCCGCCATGGCGAGCGCGTCGCGCAGCGCTTCCTCGCGCTGGCGCTCGCTCGTCACGTCCTGCGCGATGGCGACGAACTCGTCCTCGTTCTCGCCCACCGGGTAGACGCGCATGACGAAGTACCGCGTGATGCCGCCCAGCAGATAGGGCGCGTAGGCGCTGGCGAACTCGCTCTTGCCGTTCCACAGGGCGAGGTCTTTGTTGATGCTGCGCGTGGCTTCGGTCTCGATTTCGGATGGCGTTTGCATGCGGTAGCCGCGATCGAGCTTCTCCAGCCAGAGATAATCGTCGCCGATGATGCTCTTGGCGTTGGAGGAGATGTACAGCGGCTCTTTTTGCCCGGCGGACAGCAGCGCGAAAGCGTTGCGCGTGTTGCTCACCAGCATGTCGAACATCCTGTCGCGCGCCGAAAGCGCGTTGTCGAAGCTGCGCTTGCGGACACTGTACACAAAGATGAACGCCAGACCGCCGCACAGCGAAAACACGCAGATGATCGTGACCGACAGCGTGGTGACGTAGCGCGAAAAGCCGTTCATCGTGCTGTTGACGATGCTCTCCGGCACGAAATAGAACAGGCGCAGGCTGCCGCCGAGCGACACGATCTTGGTCGCGACGACGTACTGCGCTTCCTCGCCGTTCTCGCCCGTCATCAGGAAGGTGCAGTGGTCGCTGTTTTGGAGCATGTCGCGCACGGCGTGCTGCTCGTGGCTCAAGCAGCGCAGCGTTTGGGCTTCCAGATAGGAGAGGATGTTGTATACGCCCGTGGCGCGAGCATGCGTAAGCTCGCTGATGATCGCGCCGTTCTCCGCCGTCAGGCAGATGAACGCTTCGCCGCCAAACGAGGAAAAGCCGATGTTGTCGAGGAAGGAATCGAGCTGGTGCACCACGCTGATGGCGACGATGGGCGACCCCATGAACTGGATGTCGGAATCGAACGCCATCGTGAAGATAACGGTCGATTCCATGATGTCCATGAATTCGCCGTATTGACGGGCGAGGTACACGTTTTCCGACGCTTTGTCGTTGGCGATGATCTCGCCGTTCGCGCTCATGCAGAAGCCGTCGGCGTTGTACAGGAAGATGTCGGAGGAGTCCCAGATATCGCGCTCGCGGGCAACCAGCGCAAACAGCGCCTCGGGCGTTTTCTGTTCGTATACGCTGATGCTGTTGGCGAGGCTGCGCGTGACCTGCCAGTCGTTGTCGAGCTTTTCTTCGATGTAGAGCCGGATCTGCTCGTTGATTTCGACGAGGTGATCGGCGCTCTCGTCCGCGATGCTTACTTGATAATTGCGGATGAAGTTGTTGAACAAAAACACGACCAGCAGCACGCTCACCAACAGCACCGCCGCGATGACGGCGACAAACAAGTTTGTCTTCTTCGCTCTACGCATACGAATATCCTCTGCGCGCATCAAAGCAGACAAGCCCCCTTTGTAACGATCGGGGGGGGGGGGGGGGTATTACAGTGTAACCTTGTGATGGGTGCTTTCATGCTGCCTCACTTGCCGTACTGATTGCCCCGGGGAGTTCGCTGCGTATCAAAATCGCGCCGCTTCGGTGCGCGGCGCGTTCAGACCATGTCTTTGACAAGCTGTAGGTTGTCCATGACGGCATCGTATTGCGGCATAAGCCCGTCCGTTCTGTCGGCGCGGACCTCCTCGACCAGCACGCAGACGAGCCGGTACAGCGGCGTGAGCCCCATGTTGCCAATCACGCCTTTGAGGGAATGCGCCGCCTCGAAAGCGCGTTTTGCGTCGCCCGCGCGGAGCGCCTCGCCCAGCGTGGCGAATGCGCCGTCCGAGAGCAGCATCGACAGGCAGGTGACGTATAAATCGTAATCGCCCATAAAGCGGGCGTTGATGCCAGGCATGTCCGCGCCGTACGCCGTCAGCCTGTCTATCAATTGCGCGTGTTCACTCATTGTTTTTCCTCATTCCGCGCTTTCTGGCGCGGCACGCCTTCCTGATAAACGCTTCATAACCTTTCCTATTATACAGTCTCATCGCGCGAAATGCAACAGAATATTCCGAAAAATTGGAAATATTTGGCGCGGCGCGCGAAACGGCGGCTCAATACTCTTCGAACGTCGGCGTGCCGCTGGTGACGGCGTATTTTCCGGACGAGAAATGCGCGAGCATCGCCGCCTCGAACGCCTCCTGATTGCGCTCCTCGAGCGCGCGCACGATGTTCTCGTGCTTCTGGATGGTCTTGCCCATGTAGAGCATTTTTCGCTCCACCTGAAAGCTCTCGTCGATGGACCAGATGCAGGTCATGAGGTCGCGCAGCGCGATGTTGCGCACGCGCGAGAACAACGCCATGTGAAATTCCTTGTCGTCGGCGTGGTAGTATTCCCCGGCGTCCCACTTTGTTTTGATATGCGTGAGAATGGCGCGCACTTTGCGCACGTCGTCCTCCTCGAGCGTCTGGTACGCCTCGCGCATGTACGCAAGCTCGAGCTTTTTACGCACGTTGAGCAGCTGCGGAATGATTTCGTCGTTGCCGCGCGCGGCGCAGAAGATGGCGTTGGTGATGAGGTCTTCGCAGGAAAACGGCTGGATGACGTTGCCGATGCCCGGCTTTCCGTGGATCACGCCCATGAGCGCCAGCCCTTTGAGCGCCTCGCGCAGGATATTGCGGCTCACGCCGTATTTTTCGCACAGCACCTGCTCGGACGGCAGCACGTCCCCGGGCTTGAGGTTGCTCTCGAGAATGTAATTGCGCAGCTCTTTATATACCTTGACGTAGCGTGTTTCTCCCGTGTCCCTGTCCATGACGCGCTCCTTTTGGCGTTTTGTACAGCATACATGATTTTGCCGCGTTTGTCCATAGGGAAAGGCGGTTTTTCCACTGGATTGTAGTATAAAGATTGTACTTTTGCTGTACCCGTATGCGCAAACAAGTTCAATCAGGGAAAAATACATAAAATAAATGGCAAAAAAGGTGTTGACAAACGAATTGAAATGTAGTACGTTTATGCCGACATACGGGGCGGGGTTCGCCGCCCCGGACACAACGATTCGGAAAGGGGAAACCATCATATGAAGAAAATCCTTGCCCTCCTGGTGTGCCTGATGCTTGTGCTGCCCGCGCTCTCGTTCGCTGAAAACGCGGTCGAAATCAAACTCTGGACATACCCCATCGGCGGCTGGGGCAACCAGCAGCAGGTGGACGCCATCGTGGCGAATTTCAACGCCGCATACCCGAATGTCAAAGTCACCGTGGAATTCCTCGATTACTCCTCGGGCGATAACCAAGTGACCGCCGCCATCGAGGCGGGCACGACCCCCGACATTATCATGGAAGGCCCCGAGCGTTTGGTCACGAACTGGGGCGCGCTGGGCAAGATGGTCGATCTCGCCGACCTGTGGACGGAAGAAGCGCTCGCCGACATCGGCGCGACCAGCCAAGTCGTCGTGTCCGCCTGCAAGGGCGCGGACGGCGCGTACTACGAGTATCCGCTGTGCATGACGACCCACTGCATGGCGATCAACTATGAAGTGTTCGAGAAAGCCGGCGCGCTCCAGTACATCAACGCCGAAACGCGCACCTGGACGACCGCGGACTTCATCGAGGCGCTTAAGCTCGTCAAGGCGAGCGGGCTCGTCGCGGAGACGGGCGTTGTGTATTGCGGCGGTCAGGGCGGCGATCAGGGGACGCGCGCGTTGGCGATGAACCTCTATGGCGCGCAGTTCACCGACGCCGCGCACACCAAGTACACCATGCACGAAGAAGCGGGCGTGAAAGGCTTGCAGCAGCTTGTCGATCTGGTCAACGAGGGCGTGTTGAGCGCCGACGCGGGCATTGTCGCCAGCGACGAGCTCCAGCTCTTCAGCAACGGCACGATCGGCATGTCCTTCTGCTGGAACGCCTCCAATGCCGCCAACTACGCTTCCTCCGTCACCTTCACGCCCTACGCGATGGCGTTCCCGTCCGACGACGGCGTGCCCGAGCTTTGCGGTGGCATCTGGGGCTTTGGCATCTTCAACAACGGCGACGACGCGAAGATCGCCGCCGCCAAGGACTTCATCCGCTTTATCTGCGACGACGAGGCGCAGGGTCCCGCGAGCGTGTTCGCGACGGGCTTCTTCCCGGTGCGCGCCTCCTTCGGCGATATCTACACCGGCACGGAGAAGGAAGGCTACACCGAATTCCTGAAGTTCATGCCCTTCCTTGGCGATTATTACAACGTCATCGGCAACTGGGCGGCGCAGCGCACCGCGTGGTGGAACTTGCTCCAGCAGGTGTTCGCCGGCACGAACGTGCAGGAAGCCGCCAACGCCTACGCGGAATCGGTCAACACCGGACTGTAATCAATACACAGGGAACGGCGGGGAGAAGCGGACGTTTCTCTCCGTCGTTCCCGCGCGACGAAGGGGGTGCAAGCGGTGCATACGTCCATGTTGGCAAGCCGGGCGCGCATGGGGCGGGTTTCGCGGCGGGAAACGCTGTCGGCGTACATATTCCTCACGCCCTGCCTGTTGCTGTTTGCCGGGTTCGTGCTGTTCCCGATGGGGCTGTGCGTCGTCACGAGCTTTTTCAACTACACCATGGCGGACTTCTCGTTCGTGGGCTTTGGCAACTACCGGACGCTGTTTGCAGATCCCGTGTTCGTGCGCTCGCTGCTCAACACCGCCGTCCTCGTGCTGTGCTCCGTGCCTGCGGTGATGCTGTTCTCGCTCTGGGTCGCGTCGGTCGTGCACCGCATGTCGGACGCGTGGTGCTCGCTGTTCCGCTGCGCGTTTTACCTGCCGGTCGTCACCGGCACGGTCGCGGTCACGGTCGTCTGGAAATGGATGTTCAACAAGTACACCGGGCTTTTCAACTATGTCCTGAAGGCGCTCGGGCTGATTGACGGCAGCGTCGCGTGGCTCGGCAGCGCCGACACCGCCATCTGGTGCATCCTGCTGATCCTGTTCACCACCTCCATCGGGCAGCCCATCGTGCTCAACGTCTCGGCGCTCAACAATGTGGACGCGTCGCTCATCGAGGCGGCGCATGTCGACGGCGCGACCAGCACGCAGACGTTCTGGCGCATCAAGTGGCGGCTGATCATGCCGACCACGCTGTACATCATGGTGATCACGACCATCAACTCCTTCCAGTGCTTCGCGCTGATTCAGCTGCTCACATCGGGTGGGCCGAACTACTCCACGAGCACCATTATGTATTACATTTATTACCAGACGTTCACCGCGCCGTACCGCTACGGCTACGGCAACGCCATGGGCGTGGTGCTGGCGGTCATCATCGCGCTGTTTAGCTTCCTGCAGTTCCGCATGATGCGGACTGGGGACGCGTGAGGGAGGGGATGCGCATGAACGTACAAGGTCGCAAGCTGTCCCCGTACCGCGTGCTGACGGTCGCGGCGCTCGCTGTGCTGACGGTGCTGTTTTCTTTCCCGCTGTATTGGATATTGACCGGCGCGTTCAAGGACCGCATCGCGGTCAACGCGGCGATGCCCGTCTGGTTTCCTATCGCGCCGACGCTCGATAACTTTACGCGCCTGCTGGAGCGCCCCGCGATGCTGTGGCTCTTCAACACCGTGCTCATCTGCGCGGCTGCGATGGCGCTGACCTGCGTCGCCGCCGCTATGGGCGGGTATGTGCTCGCGAAAAAGCGCTTTCCCGGGCGCAAGCTGATTTTCAGCATATTCGTCTGCGCGATGGCGCTGCCCAAGCAGGTCATCCTCATTCCACTTTTGAAGGAAATGTCCTTCCTGCGCATGCACAACACGCTCTGGGCGGTCATCCTGCCCGCCTCGGCGTGGCCCTTCGGCGTGTTTTTGATGAAGCAGTTTTCCGAGGGCATCCCGGGCGAAATGCTCGAGGCGGCGCGCATCGACGGCGCGGGCGAGACGCGCACGTTCCTGTCCATCGTCTATCCCATGATCAAGCCCGGCGTGGGCGCGCTGGCGATTTTCACGTTCATCTCCTGCTGGAATGATTATTTCCTGCAACTGATCATGCTCAATTCCTCGCAGACGCTCACCATCAGCTTGGGCATTGCCAAGCTGCAAACCGAGATGTCCAACGATTTCGGGCTGATCATGGCGGGTGCGGCGGTCGGCTCGGTGCCGATCATCGCCATATTCCTGATGTTCCAGAAGTTTTTCACGCGCGGCATAACCATGGGCGCGGTCAAAGGCTAAATTCCATTCTCCACGAAAGGGGTATTTCCATGATCGACCGACCGAACAAATACCACGGCGTTCTCCCGGCGTTTTACGCCTGCTACGACGAACAGGGCGCGGTGAGCGCCGAGCGCACGCGCGCGCTGGCGCGGCACTTGGTCAAGAAAGGCGTGCAGGGGCTGTACGTGGGCGGCTCGTCGGGCGAGTGCATTTATCTGACGCCCGAGGAGCGCATGCTGACGCTCGAGAGCGTGATGCGCGAGGTCGGCGAGGAATGCGTGGTGATCGCGCACGTCGCCTGCAACAACACCCGCGAGAGCGAGGCGCTCGCGCGGCACGCGCAAAGCCTCGGCGTGGACGCGGTCGCCGCCATCCCGCCCATTTATTTCCATTTGCCCGAGCATGCCATCGCCGAGTACTGGAACACCATATCGGCGGCCGCGCCCGACACCGATTTTATCATCTACAACATCCCGCAGCTTGCGGGCGTGGCGCTGACGATGCCGCTGTTTATTGAAATGCTGCGCAATCCGCGCGTTGTCGGCGTGAAGAACTCGTCGATGTCCACGCAGGACATCCAGATGTTCAAGCACGCGGGCGGCGCGCGCGTGACGATCTTCAACGGCCCGGATGAGCAGTTCGTCGCGGGGCGCGCCATCGGCGCGGAGGGCGGCATCGGCGGCACATACGCCGCCATGCCCGAGCTGTTCCTGCGGATGAACGAGCGCATCCTCGCGGGCGATCTGGAAAGCGCGCGGGACATTCAGCACGCCGTCAACGATATCATAGCTGCCGCGTGCCAGTGCAAGGGCAACATGTACGCCGTGCTCAAGCGCGTGATAGCGATCAACGAGGGGATAGCGCTCGGCTCGGTGCGCGCGCCGTTGCCGCCGCTGCGCGCAGAGGATTTGCCAAAGGTCGAACGTTGTGCTATCATGGTGCGCGAAGCGATTACGCGATACGGAGGATGAGGGCGATGCTGGATACCAAAGCCGCGTCGGCGTGGGTCAGGCGCGAGCTGGACGCATGCGTGGAGTTCTGGCTGAAAAACGGCATGGACGAAACGCACGGCGGCGTGTATACGTGCTTGGACAGAACGGGAAAAATCTACTCCACCGATAAAAGCGTGTGGATGCAGGGGCGCTGCGCCTACACCTTTTCCGTGCTCTGCCGGCAGTACGGCGCGCGCGCGGAATGGCTGGCGGCGGCGCGCTCGTGCTTGGATTTTCTGGAGGAGCGCTGCGTCAACCGCGCGGCGGGCAACCGCCTGTATTTCACCGTCACGGGCGACGGAAAGCCCCTGCGCCAGCGTCGGTATTGCTTCTCCGAGGCGTTTTACGCCATGGCGAACGCCGAATACGCCGCGCTGACGGGCGATGAGACCCGCATGCGCCGCGCGCGCGAGGCGTATGACCTCATCTATGACCTACACCACGGCATGCCCGACCCGACCGGCATGGGCGCGAAAACCATCCCGGAGACGCGCTCGGGCAGGGCGCAGGCAAATCCGATGATTTACCTCAACCTTTCGCAAATCATGCTGCGGTGCGACGCGCAGAACGCAAGCGTTTACGAGGCGCGCGCAAAGGAAGCGGCGGACGATATCATTCGCTATCATTACAAGCCCGACATGAAATGCTCGCTGGAGAACGTCGGCGTGCACGGCGAAACCATGCTGGAGGTCACGGAAGGGCGCATCGTCAACCCCGGGCACGACATCGAGTGCAGCTGGTTTCTCATGGAGCAGGCGCGCAGAACGGACGACGCGGAATTGCTCGGCAGCGCGCTTGCCATGTTCCGCAACGCCGCCGAGGCGGGCTGGGACGAACAATACGGCGGGCTGCTGTACTTCATCGACTGCCTCGGGCTGCCGCCCGAAAGCTACGAGCACGACATGAAGCTTTGGTGGCCGCATACAGAGCTGTTGATCGCCTCGCTGATGGCGTATCGCATCACGGGCGACGGCTATTACGCCGACTGGTTCGAGCGCTGCATGGCGTATTGCCAGCGCGTGTTTTGCGATGCCGAGTACGGCGAGTGGTACGGGTATCTGCGCCGCGACGGCAAGCCCACCGAGCCGCCCGCCAAAGGCTCGACGTTCAAAGGACCTTTCCACCTGCCGCGCGCGCTGATGATGCTGGACGCCATGCTGGGTGAATAATCATGCAGGCTGAATACGCATATGGCTACTGCGGTATGCCGTGCGCGCTGTGCACGCGCTACCGCACGGACGGCGCGAGCCGCTGCCCCGGCTGCTCCAAGGACGGGTATTACACCGACATGTGCAAGGTGCATCACTGCTGCCGGGAGAAGCGCATCGCGCACTGCGGGCTGTGCGACGTATTTCCGTGCGCGCGGCTGGAAAAGATGGGCGAGTTCTCCGATTTGCGCACCGACAACGCCAAAATCAAGAACTGCCGCCTTGTTGAAAAAGACGGCTTCGACGCTTGGTACGCGCGGTATCGGGAGCGCGCGGAGCTGCTCACGGAAGCGCTCGCACGCTATAACAACGGGCGCATGAAGCGGTATTTGTGCGAGCTGTTCATCCAGAAGGATATCGACACATTGCGCATGATTATGCAAAAAGCCGAAGCGCTCCAAGGCACGCCCAAGGAGCTTGGCAAGGCGTTTCAGGAGATCGCGCGCGAAACGGCAGAATGAAAAATGAGCGCGCTGTATGAAAAAGGACTGTCCTTGCGACAGCCCTTTTCGTTAATCCCTGCGCTCGATTGCCGCTCCGTACAGCTCGTCCATTCCGTACAGCCCAGCGGGCTTGTCCTGCATGAACGCGGCGGCGCGCAGCGCGCCATGCGCGAAAATCGCGCGGCTCTGGGCGGTGTGCGTGAGCGTCAGCGTTTCGTCCGCACCGTAGAAGCCGACCTCGTGCACGCCTGTGACCGTGCCGCCGCGTACCGCGTGCACGCCGATCTCGCCGCTCTCGCGCCGTTGCGAGCGCGCGTGCCTGCCAAAGACCGGGGTCGACTGCTCGTCCGATACGGCGGCAAGCAGCGCCATCGCTGTGCCGGAGGGCGCGTCGAGCTTTTGATTGTGATGCTTTTCGACGATTTCGACGTCGAACTCCGAGAGCAGCGCGCTCGCCTGTTTGCACAGCCGCGTCAGCGCGTACACGCCGAGGCTCAAGTTCGCCGAACGGAACACGGCGATGGTCTTTGCCGCGTCGGCGATCATGCGCTCGTCCTGCTCGTGATACCCCGTCGCGCATAGCACGACGGGCATGCCGCGCTCGGTCGCGAACGCAAGCGCCGCCGGCAGCGCTTCGGCGCGCGAGAATTCGATCAGCACGTCGGCGTGCTCCCTGCACAGCGAGAAACTCGGGTAGACCGGAAACCCGAGATCGTCGCGCGGGCACACGTCCACGCCCGCGACGATGCGGATGCCCTTGCCCTCCGCGATCGCCGCGATCTCGCGCCCCATGCGCCCGCACGCGCCCGACAAAATGATGGAAGTCATGCTATGACCCCCAGCTTGCGCATCTGGTTTTCCAGATTTTTCTTGTTTTTCTCGCTCATCGGCACAAGCGGCAGCCGCACGTCGGCGCGGCAAACGCCCATCAGCGCCAGCGCCGCTTTGATGGGGATGGGGTTGACCTCGGAAAACAGCGCGTCGATCAGCGGCATGAGCGCGAGCTGCGTTTTCGCCGCCTGCCGCGCGCTGCCGCGCATCGCTTCGAGCGTCATGGCGCGCACCAGCACCGGCAGCATGTTGGCGACCACCGAAATCTGCCCGACCGCGCCCAGCGCGAGCATCGGCACGGCGACTTCGTCCGCGCCGCAATAGAAGGCGATATCGTCGCCCGTGAGCGCCATCATGCGCGCGACCTGCGTCAAATCGCCGCTGGCTTCCTTGATACCGACGATGCGCTCGTGCGTCGCGAGTGCCGCGAGCGTCTCGGGCAGCATGTTCAGCCCCGTGCGCTTGGGGACGTTGTAGAGGATGATGGGCAGCTCGGTCTGGTCGGCGATGGCGCGAAAATGCGCGATCAGCCCTTCCTGCGTGGTTTTGTTATAATACGGCGTGACGCAAAGCTGCCCGTCCGCGCCGAGCGTCTTGGCGCGCTTCGCCTGCGCGATGACCTGCGAGGTGTTGTTCCCGCCCGTGCCGACGATGACCGGCACGCGCCCCGCGACGACCTCGACCGTGCGCTTGACGATCATTTCCGATTCGCGCGAGGTCAGCGTGCTCGGCTCGCCCGTCGTGCCGCACGCGATGATGGCGTCCGTGCCGCTTTGCAGCTGGTATTCGAGCATGGCGTCGAGCGTCTGGAGATCGATGGCTGCGCCGGAAAACGGCGTGACCAGCGCGACGCCGCAGCCTTCAAACAGGGGTTTCGCCATGTGTCAACCTCCCTTATGCCGGATGTAGTCGTTGCTGCAGAGCCATTCGGCGGATAGTACGCCGCCGCCCGCCGCGCCGCGCAGCGTGTTGTGCGACAGGCAAACGAACTTATAGTCCAGAATCGGGTCGTCGCGCAGCCGCCCGATGGTCACGCCCATGCCGTGCTCATAGTCGCGGTCAAGGCGCGTCTGCGGCCTGTCGGGCTCGTCGAAATACTTAAGGAACGGCTCGGGCGCGCTGGGCAGCGCGAGCGAGCGCAGCGGCGCGTAATCGCGCCATGCGGCGAGGATGTCCTCGCGGCTCGGCTTGCTTGCAAACCGCACGCTGACCGCCGCCAAATGCCCGTCCGTCACCGGCACGCGGATGCACTGGGCACTGATGATCGGCGCTTCCGCGGGCACGATCCCGTCGTTTTGCACGCTGCCCCAGATCTTCAGCGGTTCTTTCTCGCTCTTTTCTTCCTCGTCGCCGATGTAGGGAATCACGTTGTCGACCATCTCGGGCCAGCGCGCGAAGGTCTTGCCCGCGCCGCTGATCGCCTGATACGTGCACGCCGATACCTGCGTAACGCCGAATGGTAGAAGCGGCGTGAGCGCCGGAACGTAGCTCTGGATGGAGCAGTTGGGCTTGACGACGATGAATCCATGCTTCGTGCCGAGCCTGCGCTTTTGCGCGTCGATGACGGCGGCGTGCGACGCGTTGATTTCGGGGATGAGCATCGGCACGTCGGAAAGCAGCCTGCACGCGCTGTTGTTGCTGACGACGGGCGTTTCCGCCTTGGCGTAGGCTTCCTCGAGCGCGCGCGTCTCCGCTTTGCTCATGACCACAGCGCAAAACACGAAATCAACCTGTTCTGCGATTGCCGCGACATCCGAAGCGTCCAGCACGCGCATGCCGCGCGCCTTTTCCGGGATGGCAAAGGGGAATTCCCAGCGCCCCGCGACCGCTTCTTCATAGGATTTACCCGCGCTGCGCGGGCTTGCCGCCAGCACGGAGAGCTCAAACCAAGGGTGCTCGGCAAGCAAGGAAACAAATCGCTGCCCGACCATGCCCGTCGCGCCGATCACGCCCACCCGGTACTTCTGCATTCAATCGCCTCCCTCGCATACTATGCGAATAATTCCGCGTCAGTGTATCACGCTAAAGCGATTGTGTCAATTGCTTGCCGCAATCATGACACGGCTTACGCATGAACGAGCACGCGGGCGTTCAATCCTCTTGTAGGGGTCGATGCCCACATCGACCCGCGAGCAAGTATCCGCGCATGCGGGCGGATGTGGGCATCCGCCCCTACGACGGGGGTGGAATCTCACGCTGTTGTAGGGGCGGCGTTGCGCCGCCCGTCCATATCGTTCATGCGTAAGACGTGGCAATCATAAGCGCCTTCCGCGCCGCGCGGTACGCGGGGATGGACAGCTCGTAATCGGCAAAGCCCCGGAACACGCGCGATACCAGCGCGTCCGCCTGTTCCTGATCGAGCGCTTGCAGCAGGCACAGGTCTTCCAGACCGATTCTGTGCGCCTCCGAGCGCGTGGACAGCAGCGGCTCGTCGAATCCTGGATACAGGATGCAGAAATCGCCCGCCGGGAGGAACATGGCGCGCTTGGGGTGGAACTCCAGCACCTGCTCGGAGAACATCACGCACGAGCGCGCGTATGGGTCGCTGGGGTACTGGTTCAGCCCCCAGTGCAGAAAGCCCTTGATGTTTGGGTACTTCGCGGGCGCCCAGCCGAGGTACACCTGCCGAAGCCTTTGCATGTCGAGCATGCGGTTGCAGTACGCGCCGCCCGGGGTCAGGCAGGTGTACACGAACAGCTCCGCGCCGCCTTGCGCCAGCCCGTCGTAATATGCCCTGTCCTGTTCGTAAATATCGGCGGACGGGCAGTATACGTCGATGCAGCCCGTCAATGCATGCGTCGGCAGGACTGGCTCGAGCAGCCGCACATCCGGCATTTCACGCTTGACAATGCCGGTAATCAATTTGTAAACGGGCGCGAGCGCGTCGTTTGGCTCGTCCATGCAGCACTGCGTCCAGCAGCCGGTCAGGTCGTGCTTTTGTAGAAATGCGTGCAGCGCCCGCGCCATCTTGGCGAGCGTTTTCTCACCCGCCGCGCCGGGCAGCGCCTCGCCCGTGAGCGTTACGCGCGCCATCGTGCCGTTGTCGAACTTGTCAAACGCCACATGCTTGAACGCCTCGGCGACCTCGTCCGGCGAGGTAAACGTATCGTGCGGCAGGCTGTCGTAGAACGCGTCGTCGTCCGCCTGCCCCGCCAGCCGCGCGCAGAAATCCGAGCCTTGCAGGTAGGGGATGCCCGCCCTGCGCGCGAGCGACACATAGCGCAGCAGCGCCGCTTCGTCGAGCTTTGGTTCGCCCGCCTCTAGCCGGAAGCATTCCGTCACGGGGATGTTGACCATGTTTTGCCGCGAAAACAGCGCCGCGCGCAGATACTTGACGATCATCGCGTCATGCTCGCGCGAGCCTTCCGGCAGGTGGTGATACTTGGCGACGTTGTGATAGTTGATCCAGTTGACATACTGGAACGTGCCCTTGCCCGCCTTCGGCACGGCGCACGGAAAGCGCTCCACCGTCAGCGTCAGCGTCCGCGTTTCGCCCGCGTGCGTCAGCGTGATCGTAAAGGTTTGCGTTTCGCGTTGCTTGCAGTATTCCACGGGCGTTTTGAACGCCAGCGCCGCCACGACGCCCGTCGGCATGAGCAGGTTGTACATGGGCTTGAGCGCTTCGTAGATGTAGAAAGGCGCTTGCCTGTCCAGCGTGTCGTTCACGTCGTTTTTGAGGTACGCCGTGCGCAGCTTCGCGCCCGTCGATACCTCGACCGGGACGGGAATCAGCTCGAACAGCCGAAACGCCGTGTGCGCGCCGCGCACGTCCGCCGCGACCGGCAGCCCGGGGGTCAGCCCCGTCAGAAGGATATGCGCGCCCGCGAACGTGCCGTTGCACGCCGCGACCGTATAGCTCTGCGCGCCGCCATCCTGCGTGGAATCGGGGTATAGCGCCGTCAGTTCGTCAAACAGCGCCGCTTGAAATGGGTTGCTCATCATGCCCTCCTATGAAAAAGCGCGGCATGTCGGGCGCTTCGCCGTCCATGCCGCGCGTTTTGTGAATCAGTAAGTTTCCTGTAATTCGATGTTCTTGTACCTGCGCATGCCCGTGCCCGCCGGGATGAGCTTGCCGATGATGACGTTCTCCTTCAAGCCGACCAGCGGATCGACCTTGCCCTTGATGGCGGCTTCGGTCAGCACGCGCGTTGTCTCCTGGAAGGAGGCGGCGGACAGGAAGCTGTCTGTCGCGAGCGACGCCTTGGTGATGCCAAGCAGGATACGCTTGGCGACGGCGGGACGGCCGCCCTCCGAAATGGTCTTTTCGTTGGCTTCCTCGAACTTGAAGATGTCCGCGAGGCTGCCTGGCAGCAGGTCGGTATCGCCCGAATCCTCGATACGCACCTTGCGAAGCATCTGCCGGACGATG
>CAZEIC010000041.1:0-9219 GCA_964512175.1 uncultured Oscillospiraceae bacterium
CCCGGGAGGAAGCGATCGTCATCATCCCGGAGGATGAGACGCAGGCGAACATGGAAAAGCTCTTTGCCTACGCGCGCGCGCATTATCCCGTGGATTGGTCGCGGGTGTACATGGTCGGCTATTCGCTGGGCGGCTACATGACGCAAATCCACGCCATGCGCTGGCCGGAGCGGTTCGCGGCGGTCGGCAGCGGCGGCATGCTGTTTGCCAACGGCTACGCCGTGCCGCACACGCAGGCGGGCTTGCTGTGGCCGGGCGAGACGATCACAGCGGAGATGGTGCGCCGCGCCGCCAAGGTGCGGATGCCGGCAATCATTACGATGGGAGAACACGAGGTGCTGGGGCTGATGCCCGTAACGCGGGACGAGCCGCAGAACGTATGGAAAGAGCATCTGGACGAGCGCGAACGCGAGCGCACGGCGAAAACGCCCGACAAGCAGGAGCGCATCGACCTCAGCGGCAAGAACAAAATCCAGTCCATCAACAACCTGCGTGTCGCCAACGGCTGCAAGCCCATTGCGGAGGAGGTTGTCCGCCAAGCCGCGCGAACTTCCGCCGACATCGTGGTGGAAAAGCTCGGCTTTCCTTTTGAACGGACGGACGTGATCGTCCGTGAGCATCGCTCACATTTTATCGGCGACAGCGTGGACGAAAGCGGCGACAGCACCTTCCGCGTCGTCGGCATCGCCAAAGCGCCGCACTGGATCACGCCCGCGCAGGCGGACATGATGTGGGCATACGTCAGCCAGTTCGCGCGCAACCCCGAAACCGGGCGGTCGTACCGCCTGCCGGGAGGCAACATATCATGAAGCCCAGAACGATCATCACGCAGGACGCGGAAGTGGACGACCGTAATTCGCTTCGACATTTCCTGCTGTACGCCAACGAGGTCGAATTGCTCGGTATCGTGCAAACCGCCTCAAAATTCCATTGGCGCGGCGTGCCCGGCGCGGTCAAGCCGCCCAAAACGCATAAGGATGATTTCGAGCATGTCAGCGAGGTCAGCGGTCCGTATGACGCGCCGTACCGCTGGCCGGGCACGGAGTGGATGGCGCAGACCATCGACGATTATGCCGCCGATTACGCGAACCTCTGCCAGTGCGCCGAAGGCTATCCGTCGCCCGACGCGCTGCGCGCGCTGATCAAAATCGGCAACGTCGGTTATGAGGGGGAAACGGAAGCGCCGACGGAGGGCTCGGAGCTGATTCGCAGCGCCATACTGGACGCCGACCCCCGCACGCTGTACGTGCAGGTCTGGGGAGGCAGCAACACCGTCGCCCGCGCGCTGATGGACATCGAAGCGGCGTGCAAAGACTGCGCCGAATGGCAGGAAACGCGAGATAGGCTCTCCCGCAAGGTCGTCGTCACCGCCTGCGGCGAGCAGGACGGCGCTTTCCGAAGGTATATCGCCGAGCGTTGGCCGCATATCCGGTTCATCAAAACCCTGCAAATGCAAAGCTACGCTTATCCTTGGTTCGTCATGCCGGAGGGCGAGAGCAAGGACACGCTGAAAAGCGAGTTCATGCGGCGCGAGATCCTGCGCGAAAAGAGCGCGCTGGCGCGCGGCTACGCGACATGGCTGGACGGCAAAACGTACCCCGGCGAGGGCGCGATGGGGCAGTTCGGGGTCAATCCCGTGCTCGGCGAGTATTGGGTAAAGCAAGGATTCACAGCGCCCAAGCCCTATGATTTTCTGTCCGAGGGCGATTCGCCGACCTTCTTCTGCCTGCTGGATTGGGGCTTTCGCACGCTGGAGGATTTCGGCTACGGCGGCATTGCGGGCAGGTACGCGCGCGTTCCCGGCGAAGTCAACTCCAAGGGCGAAGCGCTGGATGTGTGGAACGTGGCGAAAGACCTGTATACGGACAGGGACGGGAACGCGACCTTGCAGGAATCCATGTGGCGGTATGTCGCCGATATTCAGCGCGATTTCGCCGCCCGCGTGCACTGGGCGTCCGGCGAAGGCGCGCCGGAATACGCGCCCAGCCTGACGATAGATAAAGGCGTTGATTTCACTGCCGCGCCGGGGGAACGGCTGACTTTCCATGCCAAGGCGCATTCCCGCGACGGACACGCGGTTTCCGTTTCCTTCCGGATTTACGCGGACGCCAGCGCGCCCTGCGCCAAGGACGCGGCGCTGACTGCCCTTTGCGGCGCGGCGAGCGTCGAGATTCCCACGACTGCCGCCGCCGGCGACCGCATCCATATCGTCGCCAAGGCGCAGACCGATGGAAAATACCGCCTGACCCGGTACGCCCATATCATCGTCACGGTGCGATAAACGGGAGACGGCATGCCGCTATGCGGATTGCGCTCGCTCCCCGATTGATAATTTCGGCGGCAGCGTTCCTGCTTCTCGATGGACTGCGAATAACCAGCAGGGCGTTTCGGGCGAACGGCTGGATACCCAATGAGAAAACGGGTACGGAGAAGATAGAGCGCCAGAACTGACCATCGAGGGACTGTCGGATACGACGGTTTCGCTCGTCATGACGCTGGACACCCAATCAAGCCCAGCTATAATCACTGGATCGCGTGGAACCCGCATAAGAAAGCGTTACGTTCTATCAACCCCGATGTCCAGACGCACAATCGGACATCCATCCGCATGGGAAACCGTGCGGGTTTTTATTGATGTGGCTGAAAGGTTTGTGACGCAAGGATTTGCGGGGTTATTGGATGCTTGTCCGGCAAACATGGAGGCGATTCAATCTGCCGCTTCCGTTGCTTGAACATGCCCGGATTCGTAAGCGATAGCCAAGAAAAAACCGCCCGAATACATGGAAAACGCACGCCTGTTGTGCTATACTGTGCGACGGCGCTTTCAGCGCCGGGAAGAAGGAACGAAAGATGCGGTGTGGATGCGACGCGTGCGGTGCGTTCATGATACACGCCGAGGACAAGCCCGTTTGCGTATGCCCGGAGTGCGGAACGCGGTGCGACGCGTGCCTTGGCACGAACAGCGTTGTGGATCGTGCGCATTTGAAGGAACTGGCGCAGCGGAAACTGGGCGCGTGGGATGGCGATAACGCGCCTGACGGGCAGGCGGACGGGGAAGAAGGCGCGTCATGGAAATAACGGCCACGATGTACCTGCTCGTGCTGCCGCTGGTGTTCCTGGCGTCGGCGCTGGACGCCATCGGCGGGGGAGGCGGACTGATATCGCTCCCGGCGTACATGGTCGCCGGACTGCCGCCCGCCCTCGCGTCGGGCAGCAACAAACTATCGGCTTCCTTTGGCACATTGATTGCCGCGCTGAAATATCTGCGCGGCGGCAAAGTGATGCTGCTGCCAGCGTTTCTGGCGGCGGCGGCAGCGATTCCCGGCGCGTTCATCGGCGCGGAGATCCTTTCGCGTACAAGCGAAGCCGTCATGCGCGCGGTGCTATTTGTGATTATTCCCGTGATGGCCGTCGTGCTGTTCATCAAGCATCGCTCGCCCGATAAAAGCAAGCCGCTCACGCCCGCGCGGCTGGCGCTGTGCGCGCTGACGGGGTTGGTTGTGGGCGCGTACGATGGCTTTGCGGGGCCGGGGACGGGCACGCTGCTCATCATGGGCTTCACGTGGATTGTGGGCATGAACACCGTTACGGCGTCGGGCAGCGCGAAGATCGTCAACCTAGCGTCGAACGTGGGCGCGCTGACGGCGCATATCCTCAACGGTAATGTGCTGTTCGCGCTCGCCGTGCCAGCGATGTTATGCGCGGCGGCCGGCGGTTATATTGGCTCGGCGCTCGCCATCAAGCGCGGCGCAAAGTTCGTGCGCGTGGTCATGATGGTCATGATGGCCGGGCTGCTGGTCAAATTGGCGCTGGATTATCTGTAAACATCGGATGCGACGTTCATTCAAATCTCATATCCTTGGCAGCCGTAAAGTTCAAATCCAAAACAATGTTCATGCGAGAAGCTGCGAAATGGCTTCTGTGCAACAGTCCCTCTTGCTTACGATATACCGCCCATGAGAATGATGCTCGCATGAGAACAGCGTCTGCGTCATTATCGTATAGAGCTGTTTCCTTGCGGTTCGTGAGATGGGCGGAAAAAGTCCATGGCTTCGACATCCGCACCACCTCTACGAAAAGTATAGGTGCATAATGCTTGATATACTGCGGAACTCGCAGCATGTCCTGCTCTCTTTCCATATTTTGTGATACAGCGCCTTGGATGAACAAAGCGGGCTGGTTCAGGCGGGGAGCGTCATGCGCGCGAGAACGCCTCCATCGGGGCGGTTTTCAAGGGTTACCGTATACTGACCGGAAGTGAACAGTTCCAGCCTTTGCCGGACGTTTGTCAGCCCGTACCCCGTCGGCGCGCTCTCGTCGCTGAGGCCTGGACCGTTGTCGCAAACGGTGATGATCAACATGCCGTCTCTGACATCGGCAGCGATTTCCAGCAACGCGCCCGTTGCTTCCTTTCTGTTGCGCAGACCGTGCAAGAGCGCGTTTTCCACCAAGGGCTGCAACGTGAGCTTGGGCAGGAGGCAGTCCGCCGCCGCCGCGTCGATGCGCCACAGGATGTCAAACTCGTGGTCAAAGCGTTCGGACTGTAATTCCAGATAGGCGCGCACGATGGCGCATTCTTCCGAAAAACGCACGATGTCCTTGCCTTTGCTCAGGCTCATTCGATAATAGCAGCCGAGCGTTTCAATCATACGGGAGACGTCTTTCGCGCCCGCGTCCATCGCCATCCAGTTGATGGTGTCCAGCGTGTTGTAGAGGAAATGCGGGTTGATTTGCGCCTGCAGCGCGCGCAGCACGGCGTCGCGTTCGCGCAGGCGCGCGTCATACGCTTCCTCCGTGGCGTGCGCGGCGGTCTCCAGCAGTTCGTTGATGCTGCGGTTCAGGCGGAAGGTGTCGCGCGTTTTCGCGGTTTGGTCAAGGCTGGTGTGACCTGTCTCTGAAAGGAAATGATTGATGCTGGAAATCTGCCTGCGCACGCTGCGCGCGTATGCTGTGAATGACAGCGCGAACGCCGCAAGAACGCTGATGAGCAGCAGCGCGATGATGACCGCGAACAGCGCCGAACGCCACATGCGCGAGCCGGACAAAAGCGCCTCGCGCGGCAGAACCGCCGCCAGCGTCCATCCGCTCTGCGTCAGACCGGAGCGGATATACGTCAGTTCCCGGTCGTCGCCTTGCAGGAAACCATAAGGCGCGGATTCCTGCCCGATGCGGCGCGCCAGTTCATCGCCGACCGGATGCGCGACGTCCGCGAGCATGATGTTCCCTCGTTCGTCCACGATGAACAGGCTGCCGGCGTCGCCGGGCAGCGTCAGGGCGGCAAGCACTTCCCGAAAACGCGCCGTGTCCGCGTCCAGCACAAGGAACGCGCGCATTTCCGTCCACAGGCGCGAATCGAATACCCGCGTGCAATACGAAAGCGCTTCGCCGCGATAACCGAGCGTCGAGACGAAGTGGTTTTTGTACCAGTATCCGCTGACGCGGCTGTCGTCGTATTCCGGCAGGTTCGCCACTTCGCCGACGGGGTAGAAATTGACGTGCTCGCGCGACAGCATTTTCACGCCGCTGATATAGAAGCGCACCAGCGCGATGTCTTGCCTTGCCATGGTCGTACTGACCAGTTCGCGCAGCTGCTTGATGTCCTTGAGCTGGTTGCTCATCGTTTCGTTTCCGGGCGTTCGCCAGACGGAGGTCTGGAAACGGCTGTCCGAAACGATCATCGTGGACAGCGCCGCGACGGACGCCATCCGGTCGTCCACATTGAGCGCGGTCTGCCGCACGGCTTGCTCAAGCGACGCGAGCACCTCGTTTTCCGCGTGGCTCATCAGGGATTGGCTGATGAGGAAGGCTGCGGTGATCACGCAGCACGCCAAAACGACCGCCGCGGCAATCAGAAACGGGCGGCGGAACGTCATGGCAGCGCCTGCTTTCTGTACTCCGCCGGCGTCATGCCGGTCGCGTTCTTGAACAGGCGGGTGAAGTGCGCCTGCTCCGTGAAGCCGACGTCATGCGCGATTTGGTAGATCATTTCGTTCGTTTCGCGCAGCAGGCGCATCGCGGCGCGCATGCGGACGTTCGTCAGTTCGTCCCCGATTGTCTCACCTGTTTCCTGCTTATACAGCACGCTCAAGTATGTCGGCGAGTAATGCAGCGCGCGCGCGATCCGCTCGATGGTCAGCTTTTGCGCGTACTGCGCTTCGATAATGCCTTTCACAAGCTCCGACACGCTGCCGCCGCGCGCCTGCCGCAGCGTATCCATGCGCTCGCACGCGCACTGCAGCAGGCACATGAGCTTATCGCTGAGCATGTCGAACGTGCCCGTCTGCAGCGCCTCCTTGCAGAAGGCGAGCCCCAGCCCGCTCGGCGCGCCGCAGGCGTCGACCACTTCCTCCATGACCAGCGCTATTTGCATGCAAAGCGTGCGCGCGTGGTCCATATCCTGCCGTTCGCGCGCTTTTTCAAGCACCGCGACAACGCTCTTTTCCAGCGCTTCCCGATTGCCGGCGCGCAGATGCTCCTCCAGCAGCGTCGGCAGGCGCAGGGGCGCAAGGCGCGGTAATCCGCGTGATACGCCGTCAAACAGCAGCACATGCTTGTTCCCGAGGAAAAAGCGCTCCCCAAGCGCGGTGCGCGCGGCGGTCACGCCCTCCTCCGCCTGCGCGAACCCTTGCACAAGCGTGCCCACGCCGACCGATACATCGAGCTTTTCATCCTGCCCTGCAAGCCGCGCGCATAGGGCTTTCAGCCGGGAAAGCGGCGCTGAAGCGCCGTCCTCCGCTTCGGTCAGCGTGAGCACCTCGGCGCCCGACGCGCACAGCAGCGCGTCCGGGAACGCCTCGCGCACGGCGTCGCGCAGTCCCACCTGCGCGAGGCTTTCGTTGACTGTGGACGCGTCGACGGCGAACACCATCGGCCACATCGGGAAATGTGGCGTTATATAAAGCGCCTCGGCGCGCCGCGCGATTTCGTTCTCGTCGGTCAGACGCCCCTCAAACCAATCGTTGAGAAAGCGTTCATGCAGGATGGGCAGGCTCTTTTCAAGCAGCGCGCGCATTTGGCTGCGCGTCGCCTCGTCGCGGCGCGCCTCGTCCAGCTTGGCGGTGACGCGGCGCATGACCGCCTCCACCTCGCCCAGATTCACGGGCTTATATACATAGTCTACCGCGTCCAGCCGCAAGGCTTCCCGCACATAATCGCTGTCGGAATACCCGCTGATGAACACGATCTCCAAGCCGGGCAGCAGTTTTTTCGCGCGCATGCTCAATTCCAGCCCGTCCATGCGGCGCATGCGCACGTCTGTCAGTAGAATATCCGGGCGTTCCGATTCCAGCAGGAGAAGCGCCGTCTCTCCGTCGTCCGCCGCGCCGCATACGGCGATGCCGAGCGAAGCCCAGTCGATGCGTCCATGCAAGCCCTCGCGCACCCTGCGTTCGTCGTCCACGATCAACAGCTTGTACATGGCGTTCCTCCCCCTTTCCGCTATGTTCTATTGTAATGCGGCGGTTCACTTTGTCAATAAAAGAAACCGGAAATTATGGCATAACGATACAATACCAGAGGATTTGGCAAGAAAGCGAAAGATTCCCACGTTACATTTGCCCCTTGCGTATGCTATGCTTTGCACGGAGGTTAGAGCAGATGGTTAAAGGAGCATTACGGAAACCTTTCCGCGCGTACTTTCGAGAAAACTACGCGCTGTACATCATGTGCGTCCCCGGCCTTGTGTACCTGATTGGCTATAAGTTTCTGCCGCTTGTCGGGCTGCAGCTCGCCTTCAAGAAATACAGTATGTTCGCGGGCAATGGTCTGTTGGATTCCATGTTCAAGAGCCCTTGGACGGGCTTTACCTATTTTGAGAAAATTTTCCATTCCGAGCAGTTCTGGCAGCTCATCACCAACACGCTGTCCATCAGCCTGCTCAAAATGGGAGTCCTATTTCCGCTGCCGATCATTCTGGCGATACTGCTCAACGAGCTTGGCTCGATTCGCTTCAAGCGCGGTGTGAAGACGCTGATTTATCTGCCGCACTTCCTTTCGTGGGTGATCATTCACGGTATCTTCTCCACGCTCTTGTCCTCGACCGGCGCGCTGAACATGCTGCTCAAGGCGCTGGACCAGCCGAGCATTTCGATCTACACGGACGAGCGCCTGTTCCGGTGGCTGCTGGTGTTTACCGAGGGCTGGAAAGAAAACGGCTGGGGCGCGATCGTGTACCTTGCCGCGCTCACCGCCATCGAGCCGGAGCTTTATGAGGCGGCGACGGTGGACGGCGCGAACCGTCTCCAGCGCATGTGGCACGTCACGCTGCCGGGCATCCTGCCCGTCGTGTCGCTGATGCTGCTGCTTCGCGTGGGCGGCATCCTGAGCGCGGGCACGGAGCAGATTCTGGTCATGTACAACCCCGCCGTCTACCGCGTGGCGGACGTATTGCAAACCTACATCTACCGCGTCAGCCTCGGCAAGCTCGATTTTTCCACGGGCACCGCGATGGGCTTGTTTGAATCCATCATCGGCTTCACGCTGACCGTCGGCTGCAACGGGCTGAGCAAAAAATTCTTCGGAAGGAGCTTGTGGTGACATGAACGACGTCAAGAAGCGCCTGACGATTTTGGACGTTCTGCTCTACGCGTTCTTCCTTTTGGTTGCGCTGGTCTGCATCCTGCCGTACCTGCACATCATCGCGAAGTCGTTCTCCTCCAACAACGCGGTCGTTTCGGGGCGCGTCACGTTCTGGCCGATAGGCTTCCAGTTCAACGTGTACGACTATGTGTTCAAGGACAGGATGTTCTGGCAGTCCTTCGGCAACAGCGTTTTTGTGACGGTCGCAGGCACGATGCTGTCCATGACGGCGACCGTATTCGCGGCATATCCCCTGTCCAAGCCCACGTTCCGGGGGAGAAAACTGATATTGGTTCTGTACATTTTCAGCATGCTGTTTTACGGCGGCACAGTGCCGATCTACATCTTCATGCAGACCTTCAGCCTGCTCAACACGCTCTGGGCGATCATTATCCCTTTTATCATCTCGCAGTACAACCTGTTCGTGCTCAAAACATCGACGGCGCCGGGCATATGCGCGTGCTGTTTTCCATCATTCTGCCGCTGTCGCTGCCGTCGCTTGCGACCATCAGCCTGTTTTACGCCGTGGGCTACTGGAACAGCTACTATCACGCCATGCTCTTTATCACCCAGCCGAGCGTCAAGCCCATGCAGCTCTACTTGTACGAGCTGATCTCCACGGCGGCGAAGTTCAACGAACTG
>CAZEIC010000041.1:9229-23406 GCA_964512175.1 uncultured Oscillospiraceae bacterium
AAATTGCCATGAACCTCTCCGGCGGCGGCGTGCAGGCGGGTTCGATTCTTGTTGGCACGCTCCCCATTTTGCTGGTGTACCCGTTCGCGCAGAAATACTTCGTCACCGGTCTGACCATCGGCTCGGTCAAGGGCTGAATAAGAAGCAAGGCGCGGATGCGCTTTGACTATACAATGGGAGGATTCACCATGAAACGTATGCTTTCTCTGGTCCTTACTTTCGCCGTGGCGCTCGCGCTGCTCGCGACCGTCGGGCTGGGCGAGGCGCTGCCCACGCTGAAAGTGATCGGCGGGTACGTCGCCTTCGACCCCAACACCGACTTCACCGCCAATGCCATCGAGGAGCGCACGGGATACCATGTGGAGTATTCCATGCTGCCCTCCGAGGGCGCGAATGAGAACCTGCTGATGCAGATCGCGTCCGGCGTGTCCTACGACATCCTGCGCATCTCGCCCGACCAATACCGTCAGCTGCTGGAAATGGGCGCGCTGCTGTCCATCGACGAGCTGCTGGAGGAGTACGGTCCGAACCTCAAGAGCATGATCACCGAAGAAGCGTTTGAGCTTGTCCGCAAGGACGGCAAGACCTACGGTCTGCCCATGATGGCGGAGCGCGAGGTCATCAACAACGCGATCCTCTTCCGTCAGGACATTCTGGACGCGCTGAAGCTCGAAGTGCCGACCACGCCCGAAGCCTTCCGCGACACGCTGAGCGCCGTCAAGGCCGCTTACCCGGACATGATTCCGCTGTGCATCGCGGGCAATGTGAACGTGCCTACCTTGATTTCCGGCTTTGGCTTCTACTCTTCCTGGATCGACGTGGACGGCACGATCAAGAACTATCAGCAGCTGCCCGCGTGGCAGGAATACCTCGCCTACATGAAGGGTCTGTACGACGATGGGCTGATCGACGTCGATCTGCCGATCAACAACAACGTGACCGTCGATGAAAAATTCTCCTCCGGCAGAGCGTTTGCCGTGAGCAGCAGCTGGTACGGCGCTTCGACGCAGGTGCCCGCGCTCAAGGAGAACGTGCCCGACGCCGTCGTCAGCGCCATGGATCCGCTTTATGACAAGAATGGCAATGCGGGCGTCGCGACCGCGTACGCGCTCAACAACGTCAGCTGCATCCCCAAGAACGCCAAGAACCCCGTCGACGCCGTTAAGTTCATGAACGCCAAATTCGAGCCCGACACCTTCACTTACATCACGCTGGGCGTCGAAGACGAAACCTTCACGCGCGACGGCAACCGCTACGCGCCCATCATGCCCGTGTTCGCCGAGCGCTACAACAACGCGTGGTGGTACCTCAACAGCTTCGACATGACCCGCTACGGCGACATGTGGCTGGCGCGCACCCGCCGCAACGCCGCGCTGGGCGAAGCGTTCGACATGATCAACGCGCATTACGACCAGTTCGCTCGCCGCAACCCCGTTGATTTCGCGCCCGTGCTGAGCGCCGTCGCCGAGAATTCCATCGCGCTGGGGCAGATGGAGAACGACTATCAGGTGCAGCTCATGGTCGGCGTGGAGAAGCTGGAGAACTTCAACGACTATCTGACCAAGTGGCTGGATGCCGGCGGTCAGGCGTGCATCGACCAGTATAACGAGTGGTACGCCGCCCGCAAGTAAACAAACAGTTCGGGCGGAGGGAGGACCGCGAGGTTCCCCTCCGCCCCTTTGAGAGAGGGATTCAGATGACAATTGAGTATGCCCGCGCGCTGCCCGTTGCCGCCGAGTGCGACGTGCTGGTCTGCGGCGCGGGGCCCACAGGCATCGCGGCGGCAGTCACCGCCGCAAGGCAGGGAAAGAAAACGCTGCTGCTGGAGCGGTACGGCGCGGTCGGCGGCAACCTGACGATTGGCAACGTCAGCCCCGTGATGGGCGGCGTCGCCCCCGGCACGATCGCCGAGGAAATCGCGCGCCTGCTCCAGTCGCCCGACGGCGGCACGGCGATCGATCCGGAGCGCGCGAAGATCGAGCTGACGCGGCTTTTGCACCGCGAGCATGTCACGTTCCGGCTGCAAACGCCCATCTTTGACGCGATCCGGGAGGACAGCTACATCAAAGGCGTCGTCGCCGCGACGCAGCAGGGACCTGCCGCGTTCCTCGGGAAGCGCGTGATCGACTGCACCGGGGACGGGCTTGTGGCGAGCCTTGCGGGCGCGGAGGTGATGCAGGGGCGCGACGGCGACGGTCGCGTGCAGCCCATGTCCCTCATGTACATCATCGAGGGCATCGACCCGGAAAGCACCTTAGTCTGCCGGCACGAAACGGACTACACGGTCATGGAGGACGGGCGCGAATACCTCGCGCTGTGCGAGGAAGCCGCCAAGGACGGAAGACTGCCCGAGAATGTGACGATCGTCCGCCTGTATCCCACCGCAGTCCCGGGCGAGCGCATGGTGAACGCCACGCAGGAGAACGGGCTGAACCCGCTTTCGCCTGAGGATTTGGAGCAGGCGGAAATCTCGCTGCGCGCGCAGATGGAGCAGGTCAACAGCTTTCTGCGCTCGGAGATACGCGGCTTCGCGGGCATCCGCACGCGCGTCTCCGCCTCGACGATGGGCGTGCGCGAGTCGCGCCGCATTCGCGGCAAGTACGTCCTGCAGGACGAGGATGTGTCCGGCGCGAGCCGATTTGACGACGTCGTCGTGCACAACGCGGGCTTCTGCTTTGACATTCACAATCCCGCGGGCGGCGGACAGGCGGAGGCGATCGAGATCGCCCGCAGCGCGAAAGCGCACGACATCCCGCTGCGCTGCATGCAGCCCCTGCACGTTGAAAACCTGATCGTCGCCGGACGCTGCATCAGCGGCACGCACCGCGCGCATTCCTCCTACCGCGTCATGAACATCTGCATGGCGATGGGACAGGCGGCGGGGATGATCGCCGCCGCTTCGCTGGACGAACGCCAACCGTCCGGAAACGTGGAGATACGCGACGTGCAAAAGCGCCTCCTGGACGCGGGCTGTCGTTTGTTTGACTAAAGGAGAAGACGCGATGCGATTTGAGAATCGTGGCATATTGGTGCACCCGGCGGAGCTCGACGAAACGCAGCTTGACCTTGTGGTGAAGGCAAAGCTCAACCAGCTTGGGCTGCATCCGGTCGGCGGCTTGGGCGCGGAAGCGTCGCTGGACGCGGCAATCGCGGCACACCGGCTTCCGGAAAACGTCGCCTTGCGCGCGGAAGCGGGCAGACGCGGCATCGCCGTTTACTATGAAGCGCACGCGTTGAGCTGGCTGCTGCCGCGCGCGCTCTTTGACGAACATCCTGCTTGGTTTCGCTGCGACGAGAAAGGGGAACGCACCAAGGATGCCAACCTTTGCCCGTCGAGCGCGGAAGCGCTGGCGTATATTACCGAGCGTGCGGGCGAGCTTGCGCGCCTGCTGGATACGGGACACGACCGGTATTACTACTGGATGGACGATGCGTGCGGCAAAGCCTGCCATTGTCCTGACTGTCGCGGCATGAGCGCGAGCGACCAGCAGATGCTGGTCATGAACGCCGTGCTGCGCGGCTTGCGCCGCGTCAACCCAAGGGCGCAGCTTGGCTATATTGCCTATCTCGACGCGATGCGCGCGCCGCGAAACGTATCGCCGGAGGACGGCATCTTCCTGGAATACGCGCCGTTCCATCGGGATTTCCACCGACCGCTCGCCGACAAAAGCTGCGAAAAGAACGTGGCGGAAACCGCGCCCCTGAAGGACTTGCTCGCCTGCTTCGGCGCGAAGGGCGCGCGCGTGCTGGAATACTGGATGGATAATTCCCTCTATTCTAACTGGACCAAGCCCCCAAAGCCGTTCGCCCTCGACACGGAGGTCATGAAAGCCGATTTGGACTTCTACGCGGCGCTCGGCTTTACGGAGATCGCCAGCTTCGGCTGCTATCTTGGGCAGGATTACCGCGCGCTGCACGGCACGCCGCCCATCGTCCAGTACGGCGAACTGCTTTCTGAATAACTTGCATCGCTCTGTAGGCACGGCATTGCCTGTCCATCGCCCTCCCGCGTCTCAGCGGCAGGGCGATTTTGCGTTGATAGGCTGCATCGCCGAGAGCGCTTTAGTATGTGCGTATGTTGATCATGGCTCGCGCATGCAATACGATTCAATGAATATGGGCGAATATCACAGAAGTGCTATGGTTCGGCGATCCCGTCTTCTTGGGCAAGTACCCGGAAACGCTATGGGGCTGGTGTATGCGGATTATGAAAGCGAGCGGTGCACCGTCAAGGAAAGCGGCTACCAGTACAAGCGCGTCATTTTGGAGCGTCGTCTGCCGGACTGAGCGCGCACCCCGTGATGGACGGGCGTGAACTGCCTGCGTGTGTTCCCAAACTGGCGTGATTTTCTGCCGGTCAAGTCCCTCTACGCGCAGGTGGGCGCGCTTTGGGCGTATAGCATGGCGGACGCCATCCGCGCGGCGGATGCGGGCTGCATCGTGATTTCCGGCATGCACTCGCTGACGATGGAAGGCGCGTGTCTATCGCGGCGATCGCGCAAACGACGCTCTCGCACATACCGGACGCGCGGGAATAAGCGCCGAGCGTTCAGAATCGCCGTTCCGCGCATGAAAACGGCAGTCAAGATTTTCGCAATTTCCGAAAGCTATCGGATTTATACTGGCGTGCGCAATGCCAACGTGCTATCCTTTTCGATGTCGAAAGCGACGAGGGCGGCGGCATGCGTGGCATGCGCAGCGCGACGGACGCGTCGGACAGCAAAGCCGTTCGCGTAGGAAGATTTCATTTAACGCGTCATGATATGCTCCATCAAGAGATGAGAAAGGATACCGCATGGGAACGACGATAGGCGCGACAGACATTGCCTACAACCTCTTTTGCCGGTACGAGCGCCGCATGGAGGTCACAAGCTATCCGGGGCTGCTGGCGCTCTACGCGCTCGCGCAGCTCGGTGCGGAGACGCGTGATAGAGTCATCATGGACAAAGCGCGGAACATGCTGCTGCGCTACCCGGACGACGTTTCGCACCCGCATTACAACTTCGAATCCTACCGCGTGGGCGGAAACGGCAGGGCATATCTGGTCATGCGCGGGCAAGACCCGGAGGGCGCGCGGCTTTTGCGCGAGTACGCCGATATCACCCTGCGCGCGCCGACCGACGCGGCGGGTATCCAGTGCATGCCCTCTGCCGCAGGGCAGGAATACGCGCCCGTGTGGATCGACGTAGTGACGGCGACGACGCCGTTCATGGTCATGGCGGGGCTGGCGCTGGGCGAGCGCGAGTACGTCGAGTACGGCGCGAAACAATGCTTCATGATGTACGATTTACTGGAAGACCCCGATACCCGCCTGCTGCATCAGGCGCGCGGGTTCATGCAAGACCCGCGCGAAATATCGCGCGACCATTGGAGCCGGGGCAACGGCTGGGGGCTGGTGGGGCTGGCGGACATCGTGCAGTACATCAAAGACGGCGACCCCCTGTTTTTTGAGGCGGCGGCGCGCCTGCGACGGCATTGCGAAGCGCTCGTCGGCTATCAAACGCCGCGCGGGCTATGGCGGCAGTCCATCGCGTGCGAATTGGCGTGGGAGGAAAGCTCGGGCTCGGCGCTCATCGCTTACGCGCTCGGCGTCGGTCTGCGGCGCGGCGCGCTCGCGCGCGAGACGTTCTTCCCTGTCTTTGAAAAGGCGATTGCCGGGCTTGCGCAGCACTGCGTGGGCGGCGATTTCTCCACCGACTATTGCTGCGAGGGCTGCCTGTGCCCCGGAAAGGACGCGGACAAGGGCACGCTCAAGGCGTACCTGACCGACGCGCATCCGCGCAAGGATGAATCGCATTCCTACGGCGCGTTCATGCTGGCGTTTTTGGAGGCGCACAGAAACGGCGTCCGTGCGCTCGCGTGGGAGAAGGGGAGGTAGCGGCATGGCGCGGTTTGTGACCGAAAGAGAAATCCAAGCGCTCAAAAGCGCGGCGGCGGATGGTTTCCAGCGCAGGCTGTACGAAGCGCTGCGCGGGCGCGCCTACCGCAACACGCGCGTTCCGGGCTTCGTGCAGCCCGGCGACACGCAGGAATGGTGGCACTTGTGCTGGGAGCGCGCCAGCGACGCGGCGTTTGCGTGGCATGTGGAGCGCGACTTTGCGCTCGGCGAGTGGCTTCGCGGCGTCGCCTTCTGGCTGCGCGACCTCGACGATACCGCGTGGCTCGGCCCGTGGTACCGCAACCATAGCCGCCCCTTGACGGCGAGCCTTGAAACCTCGCACGTATGCCTCGCGCTGTGCGAAATCATCGACCTCGGCGGCGACTTGTTCACCGACGACGAGCGCGCGACCCTCGAACAAGCGCTGCGCGACAAGGGCATGCTGCCCTGCCTGCGCTTCTGCGAACACGTGCGTAAGGCGCGCGGGGACATCAACAACTGGTACGGCGTGATTCTGACGGGGTTCGGCGCGTGCGCGCTGCTGCTCTCGGACGACGCCGCGACGGACGCGCTCATGCGTCTTGTGCAGGACGCGTACAGCCTGTACGAAACCGATAGCTACGGCGAATCGCTGCAGTATTCCAACTACGTCACGCTCATGCTCTCGCACCTCAACGAGCTGATATTGCGCCTGCGCCCCGACCTTGCGGCGAGCGTGGATATCGGCTGCTACGCGCGCCTGATGGACTGGTATGCCGCGAGCTTATTGTACATGAAGCCGTGGAATGACGAGACGTTGTATCCGCGCAGCGTGAACTTCGGCGACAGCGCGGCGGTGTTCCGCCCCACGGGCGACGTGCTCGCGCAGGTCGCCGCGCGCTGCAAGGAGACATTGCCACGGCAGGCGGCGCTTGCCGCGTGGCTGTTTGAAACGACCTACGCGCGCCCCGAAGAAGGGTCGGACGAGCTGGCGACCTTCGGCTTTTACAATCAATTCCGCTATCACGCGGCGCTCATGCAGCCCGACATGGCGCAAGCCCAATCCCCCGCGCGGGCTGGGCTTTGCGAGGCGCTGACGTTCGACAACGGGCAAATCCTTGTGCGCGACGGCTGGGAAAACACGCGCGCGGCGCTCGCTTTGCAGGCGGGGTATCGCCCGCTCAACGTCTCCGCGCATCGGCATCAGGACTTGGGGAGCTTTCAGTTCACGCAGGGACGCGAGCGCATGATCGTGGACGGCGGGCATTGCTGTTACCGGCTCAACGCGCAGAAATACTCCGCGTCCGTTCTCCAGCACGCGACGGTGGACTTCTTCACCGAGGATGAGTGTCCGGCGGGGTGGAATCAGCCGGTCAATCCCTACGCGGGCGTGTTGGGGCAGAAAACGCCCTCGGGCAATTTCTACCACCGCGAGCCGCCGCTGGTTGAAAACCACATGAACCGCTATGTCGGCGGCGCGTATGCCATTGTAATGGATATGACCAAGGCATACGGCGGCGACGTGGAAAGCGCGCGCCGCGCCGTCGTCTGCGCGCTGCCGCACGCGGTGTTCGTCATCGATGCAGCGCGCACGGCGCGCCCCATGCGCATGCGCGCGCATTTCCCGATGAACAACCGTGACGGTCGGTTGGCGACGCACCGCGCGGACGATCACCGGCTGGTGTTCCGGCGCGGCGGCGAGGCGCTCAAGCTGTTTGAATGCGCGTGTTTTGTGGACGGCAAGGCGCTGTCCTCGACGCTGCGCATGGACTGGGGCTTTAGCCACCGCAACTATCACCCGCTGCCCGGACAGGACGGGCAGGGGCTGGAAGGCTCGATCGTCACATACACATGGCAGGACGCGGACATGGGACGCGAGCATCTGCGCGTCTGCGCGATCGCCTCGGACATTGAGCCGCGCATCACGGGCTGGCACATCAAGCAAGACGGGCAGGGGAACTGGTACATCGAATCGCCCGAACAGGAAAAGCTGCTCGTGCTGCGCGCAGACGCAAGCGGCGCGTATCGGCTGCAAGACGGCGCGGAAACGCGGCTGCTGTAACCCGTTGGCGCGTGCCAAAGCAGAATAAGGAGGAATCACCATGGCAGTCAACCTACGCGCCGTCAAGGAGGCGCGCTACGCTGCGCAGGCGGCGCTCGGCATGGACGAGCAGGAACTGGTTTCGCGCTACGAGCGCGTGTTCACCGCCGCCGTCAACGACGTGCTTCGCGAGATGAACTATCTCTACCAGACGCTGCCCAACGGCATCATGCCGCTTCGGGACGAAATGAAGGTCGCGGGCGTCGCGTTCACGCTCAAGGGCAGCAAGAACCTCGATTTGCAGGACGAAATGATCGAGCGCGCGACCATGCTCGAAGCCATCGGCGAGAACACCGTCTGCGTCTGGGATACCTCCGGCGACGACGAATCCGCGCAGTGGGGCGAGATCATGACGCTCGCTTCCATGAAGCGCGGGTGTCGGGGCGCGGTCGTGGACGGCGGCGTTCGCGATACCGACCGCATTCTCAAGCTCGGCTTCCCGGTGTTCTGCCGCTATCGCACGTCCAACGGCATGGCGGGACGCTTCCGCATGATCGGTTATCAAATGCCCGTGAAGATCGGCGACGTGCAGATCCATCCGGGCGATATCGTATTTGGCGATATCGACGGCGTGCTGGTCATTCCGCGCGCCATCGCGGTCGAAGTGCTGGAAAAAGCCGAGGCGATCCGCGACAACGAAGTCGGCATCATTGAAATGGTCGAAGGCGGCATGCCGCCCACCGAGGTCGTCCGGCAGGGTGGGTATTTCTAATCAAACGGAGGGATGAAAAGATGAAGGTCGTCGTCGTTACAGGCTGCACGGGCGGCATGGGCAGGAATCTTTGCGAGCGGTTGGCGCAGACGGGGTGCTCGCTCGCGCTGTGCTCGAATATGGAAGCGGAATTGCAGGAGCAGGCGGCGTATCTGGCGAATACATACGGCGTAAAGGTCGTGTCCGCCGCGTTCGCCATCGACGAGGAAGCGCCCTGCGCGGCGTTCTTTGCGCGCGCGGAGGAAGCGCTGGGCAAGCCGGACTCGCTCGTCAATCTGGCTGGCCTGTCCATCCCCACGCAGATGGACACGGTCACGGGCGAGGACTTTGACCGCATGTTCTCCGTCAACGTCAAGGGCACGCTGCTCGCCGCCAAGCACTACGCGCTGCACGCGAGCACCGAGGGCGGGCTGATCGTCAACATCGGCAGCATGGCGGCGCGCAGGGCGAACGGCAACGCCCCGCTGTACTGCGCGTCCAAGTGCGCCGTCAACATGCTGTCTGACGCCATGCAGATCCAGCTCGCGGGCAAGGGCATCCGCGTGACCACGCTCAACCCCGGCGGCGCGGACACGCCGTTCTGGGGGACGCGCGCGGTGGACAGGAGCAAGCTCATGCGCGCCGAGGACGTCGTGGACGTGATCCTCTTTGTGCTGGAGCACCCGCGCATTGTGTTCCACGCCGTCGATTTTGAAGCCGCCATGCGCGTCTGATAACGCGCGGAAAGGATAAACCCATGATACAGATGAATTGCAACTGCGAACAGAAGCGTCACAGCATCCCCACGGAAACCATCGAGGTGTCCGAGCGCGCCATCGAGAAGGTCGCGGACATCCTGCGCGGCTACACGCGTATTTTTCTGGTCGCGGACGAAAACACCTATGAAGTTGCCGGGAAGCGCGTGGAAGCGTTGCTTTCCGAGGCGGGCATGCTCTCGCACACGCTCGTGCTCCCCACGCCCGCGCTGCCGACCGCCGAGAACGTCGGTAAAACGCTCATCGCCGCCGGGCGCGACGCGGAGATCTACGACATCAACGCTTTCTCGCGCAATCCCGATTACGTGCTCGCCGTCGGCTCGGGCTCTGTCAACGACATTTGCCGCATGGTGAGCTACCGCCTCGGCGTGCCCTACGGCGTGGCGGGCACCGCGCCGTCGATGGACGGGTACGCCTCGGTTGTCGCGCCGCTGCTCAACGGCAGGCAGAAAATCATCTACACCTGCACCATCGCGCGGCACATCATCATCGATTTGAACGTCAACGCCGCCGCGCCCTATCCGCTTTTGCTTGCGGGCGTGGGCGACATGATCGGTAAATACATCGCCATTCTCGACTGGGAGAACGCCCGCGACCGCACGGGCGAATACTACTGCGCAAAGGTCGCGGACATGGTGCTGGACGCTACGGCGCAGTGCATCGATGCGTCCTCCGGGCTGGAAAAGCGCGATATCGCCGCCATCCGCGCCACCAGCGAGGGGCTACTGCTCTCTGGCGAGGGCATCGCCTTCACGGGCACGTCGCGCCCCGCCTCGGGCGCGGAGCACATGGTCGGGCAGACGTGGGAGGTCATGGACGTGGAGGAAGGCAAAACGCCCAACCTGCACGGCATCGAGGTGGGCGAGGCGACGTTCGTCGCCATCGAAATCTACCGCAAGCTCCACCGCGAAACGGACGACCCCGCGCTGCGCGCGCTGATTGCCAAGTACCTGCCCGCCTTTGACCGCGTGGAAGCGCTGCAAGCGTCCCTCAAGCTGCCCTTCACGGTGACGGACAGGGCGCGCTTCATCGAAGGCATCCTGCGCGGGCGCACGTTCCGCGCGCGGCATACCGTGCTGCAATACCTCTATGACCTCGGCAAGCTCGAGGAATACGCAAGCGCCGTGTATCCCGTCGTGATGGACAAATACTTCCACCAGACATTCCGCGAGCGCTTCC
Source organism: uncultured Oscillospiraceae bacterium (assembly GCA_964512175.1). Taxonomy (GTDB): domain Bacteria; phylum Bacillota; class Clostridia; order Christensenellales; family Aristaeellaceae; genus CAZEIC01. Next base: position 19,834 of record CAZEIC010000041.1, read on the forward strand.
CGGACTGGCAGGAGTGACGCTCCCTTGCGCGGATTCGCCGCGCGGAAACATTTTACGCAAAGGATGGACGCGCATATGGACATGCGGCAGTGGTTCAAGGGCAAAAATGGCATGATGGTGCACTGGGGGCTGTATTCGCTGCTCGGCGGGGAATACCAAGGGCGACGTGGCAGCGAGTACGCAGAAGGGATACAGTCCTACTGCCGCATTCCCAACGCCGAGTACGCGCGGCTGGCGACCGCGTTTCAGCCGCTGTACTTCGACGCGGACGAGTGGGTGCGCCTTGCCAAGGACTGCGGCATGGAGTATCTGGTCGTCACCAGCAAGCACCACGACGGCTTTGCCCTGTTTCGCTCAAGCGTCAGCGCGTTCAACACGGTAGACGCCACGCCGTTTGGTCGCGACGTCGTCGGCGAGCTGGCGGAAGCGTGCGCCAAACGCAACATCAAATTCGGGCTGTATTACTCGCAGGATTTGGACTGGCACGAGGCGCACGGCGGCGGCTACCGCACCGCGCAGCCCTGCGCGGGCACGACGTGGGACAACAGTTGGGATTTCCCCGGCGCGGAAGGCAAAGACTTCGATATTTGCTTCCAAGAGAAGATATTGCCGCAGGTGGAGGAAATCCTGCAAAATTACGGCGAGCTGTGCCTCGTCTGGTTCGACGTACCCATGACCATCAGCCAAGCCCAGAGCCGCCAACTGTACGACGCCGTCAAGCGCCGCCAGCCGCAGTGCCTCATCAATTCGCGCCTTGGCAACGGCGCGTACGATTACGTGTCGCTGGGCGACAATGAAATCCCGCAGACGCTTGTCGGCGGCGGGGACAGCGCCGACATGAACGCCATCTGCGGCGTCAAGCCGTCGCCCTACGGGCTGTACGAAACCGCCGCGACGCTCAACGATAGCTGGGGGTACTGCGCGTGGGATCAAAACTGGAAGTCCGCGGAGCGCGTGGCGGAGATCCGCAAGCATTTGAACAGCCTTGGCGTGAATTATCTGCTCAACGTCGGGCCTGACGCGCTGGGACGCATCCCGGTCGCTTCGCAGGAGATTCTGCGCGCGGCGGCAAGGCTGTAAACAGGATATTCATCATGGGGTATAGGGAGGCGCTGACAGAAACCGACATACCTTGCGTGATGAATCACGACGAATCGCTTCCTGAAGCGCTATCTGCGCGCCCTCGACAAAGCTAGTAAAGGAAACGCCTTCGCGCAAGCGCTGCAAGCGGGGTTATCCCGAGAGGCGGGGCAGGAGGTCGTATCCTCCGCCTCCGGCTATACAGACGCGCTATCGTCAGCGCTTCACAACCAGCGCCAATCCAAGCGCGCATATGCCCATACCGAGCACCTGCCGCAGCGATATCCGTTCATGATACAGCAGCGTCCCCACCAGCAGCAGCACGCACGCGAGCGTGACGCTGGCGACCAGATTTCCGACGCTGATTTCCCATCCTGCGCGGTAGATACACAGAAACCCGAACTCCAGCCCCACAATGGCGACGCCCAGAGCGTACGCCGTCCAGTTTGTCTTGCCGATTTCTGTCGTCAGACCGCGCTGACCGCCGGTCAGGAAGATCATGGCGACCGAACAGAGGGTTGCCGTCAGGTAGGTGACGGTCGGCGACGCAAAGGGGTTTACGTCGCCGGGCGTCGATTTTGCCGCGATGTTATAGACCGTATTGGACAGTACTGCGATCAAGATTGGCCATGCCATCTGCCACATTGTCTTTCCTCCAAAAACAAACCGCACAATCAGCCTTGTGCGGTAGGTGCTCACCCGTATGGACATATAATATTGTAGCACGCTTCGGAAGATTCTGCAACGGCAAGCTGTGAGGAGCAAGCATCATGGAGAACTGATTTTCATAGAACGGCGTGCGCTGTACGGAGCACGGCATCTACGTCGCCGATCAGCAAGGCATCATCCGCCCCGCCGAGCGCGGGCACGCGCATAGAACGTTCGCGGGCAAGCCGTCAGTTGGACGGAGAGCGTTTCGCGGATCGTTATCACGCTGAACTGGCGGCGGCTGTGAAATGGGGCTTTTCTTTTCCGGGGGATGATGGTATACTAATGACGGAAGAAAAATCGAGAGTTACAAAGGCACATATAGATTAGGAAATCTTAGGCTGTTCGATAATAATCAAGCGTGAAAACGGGTAATCTCGCACGATAGCACATCGGTTAACGCGTATTTCGCGAGTAGAGAGCGGTATTAGGGGGAAGCCTATGAAACTCGATGCGTTCAAGCAGTATTTCGTCTCATATGGACTGGATGCTGATATCCGGCAAGATGTAAGAGAAGCCGTCCGCAGTGAAAACCTGCGTAGCACCAATTTCTACGTCTTGACGGGCGCTGTGGGCTTAGTATTGTGCGCTCTATCGCCTTTGCTGTACGAGAAGAACCCGGTCAAGGCGGCGGGTTTCCTTATTTTTGCGGTTGCGTGCATGATAGTTTATCTTTTCGCCCGTCGCGTGTCGGGCAATATGAACCGTACCGTACGGCAGGAGAACGCCGTGTTGTGGTTGGCCATAGCGGTGATGTTCGCCGGACAGTTGTATATAGGTTGTCTGTCCGCGCCCACGCGCACGTCGACGATCTATCACGCCATTCTGCTTTATACAATGGCGCTTTTTGTCTTCGAGCCGAAAACAGCGCTTCTGGGGCCGCTCATCTCAACAGTGTGCTTCTTAATCGCGGACTTCTTGGTCAAAGACCCCGCGCTGGTGCTCGCGGATACCATCAATGCCGTTTTCAGCACGGGCATGGGGATCATCGCGGGCATGTATACCTCAAAAGTCCGCATGAAGGGCTTTGCATCGCAGTGTCGCGAGGCGCGGCAGAACGAGCAACTGCGGGTGGCGGTAGAATCCGCGCATGCGGCGAATATGGCAAAAAGCAGCTTTATGTCGCAGATGTCCCACGAAATCCGCACGCCTTTAAACGCAATCATCGGCTTCAATACCCTTGCGAAAAACGCCATTACGGAAGCGAAAACCGACGAAGAACGACGGCAAGCCGATATGAACGCGATGGACTGCCTCACTAAGAGCGAGCTTGCCTCAAGGCACTTGCTCACCGTTATAAACGATGTGCTGGATATGTCTGCGATCGAGAGCGGTAAGATCAAGCTGGCGAGCGAGCGTTTCGATTTTAAGAATATGATAAGCTCCCTCACGGTGCTTTTCTACGCTCAGGCGAAGGCCAAGGGCGTCCGTTTCGACGTGATGTTCGATGCACCAACCGAGGAATGGTTCAGCGGCGACCAAACACGCATCAATCAGGTGCTGACAAATTTGTTGTCCAACGCCGTAAAGTTTACGCCCGAGGGCGGCAGCGTGAAGCTGAGCATCATCCCGGAAGTTGTGGACGATGCCCGTATGCGGTTTTGTTTTTCCGTATCTGACACCGGCATCGGAATGAGCCGGGAGTCAATCGAGCGACTGTGGCAGCCGTTCGAGCAGGCGGACTCCTCAATTTCGCGTCGCTTTGGCGGTACGGGACTGGGCCTTGCCATCACCAAAAGCCTTGTGGACATCATGGGCGGCGAGATCTCGGTCGAGAGCGAACTG
>CAZEIC010000042.1:0-4295 GCA_964512175.1 uncultured Oscillospiraceae bacterium
ACAGGCTGCCGCCGCCGTCCACCGCCACCTTCATCGGCTCGTAGTGCGTATCGGCAAACACGGGCGCTTCAGGGCGCGGGAAGGTCTTGACATGCGCGAGCGCTTTGTCAAAGCGGAACACCGCCTTTGCGGCAGGGTCGGCGACGTAAAGATTTCCGTCCCCGGCGACGAACACGCCGCGCGGCGACCGGAAGCCCTCGTAGCGCAGCTCGGCGGTCATTTTGCCCGTTTTCGTGTCGACCAGCACGACGCGCGCGTTGCCGGTATCGGCGACGTACAGGATGTCGTTTTCGCCGAAGCACAGGTCTTCGGGCTTGGACAGCCCAAGCTCGGTGATGGTCTTGACCGGCAGGTACGCGTCCTGCGTGCGGATGTAGTCCTGATTCTCGTCGAGCGTGTAGGTATAGCTCGTCGCCTGCACGGCGAGCGCCGTCAGGGGCGACACCGTCAGCAGCAGGACGGCCGCCAACGCAAGGAATTTTCGCATGCGGCTCCCTCCTCTACTTGATGCCCGAATGGCTCATGGTGTTCATGACCTGCGACTGCATGACGATGAAGATGATGAAGTTCGGCAGGAACAAAAGCAGCGACGCGGCGGCGACCATGCCGGCGGCGGCGACGTTGTTGTTGGTCGATATGGCGTTGAGGTAGAACGAAAGCGTGCGCAGGCTGTCGTTGGTGATGAAGTTGTTGGACGCCTCCACCGAGCCCCAGACCGACTGGAACGTCAGCACCACGGCGGTCGCCAGCGCGGGGCGCGTCAGCGGGATGATCACGCGGCGCACGATGGTCAAATCGTTCGCGCCGTCGATGACCGCCGCTTCCAGCAGCGCGTCGGGGATCTGGTCGACAAACTGCTTGACCAGAAACAGCACGACCGGCATGGCGAGCAGCGGGATGACATGCGCCCAGACGGTGTTGATCATGCCCGAATTGACGATGACCAGATAGCGCGGCACGGCGACCGCCGTCGGCACGAACATCAGCGCCAGTTGGTTGATGGAAAAGAGCTTTTCCTTCAGGCGGAAGCGCTTTTTGCTCAGCGCGTACGCGCCCAGCACCGAGAGGATGAGGTTGAGCGCCACCGTCAATATGGTGATGAGCACCGAATTGAGCAGGTAGCGCGACATGGGCACGCCCGTCGAACTGGAGAGCGCGAACAAATCGCGGAAATTGCTCAGCGTCGGGCTGCCGACGAAGATGCGCGGCGGGAACGCGAACAATTCGCCCAGCGGCATGAACGCGCGGTTGAGGATCATCAGCACCGGAATCACCATGAACGCCGACAGCGGGAGCAGGATGGCGTAGAACTTGATCTGCCCCGACGCGAACGCCGTGGGATTGATGCGCGAGCCGGAATAGCGGCCGCGTTTTCTCTTGCTCACTTGCTCTGCGCCTCCTCGTCGCGGTCGCCGAAGAACCGGTGCGCCAGTCGGTTGAACAAATAGACGATCAGCAGCAGCACGACCGACAGCGCCGCCGCGTAGCCCATTTCGTAGCGGATGAACCCGAAATCGTCGATGTGGTTGGTGATCAATTGCCCCGCGTACTCGGGCGTCGGGTTCGCGCCCGAGAGCGTCACGCCGATCCAGCCCATGTTGAACGCGCCCACGATCGCCATGACCGCGCCAAAGAGCATCTGCGGCTTCATGGAAGGGATCGTGATGTAGACGATCTCTTGGAAGCGGTTGCGCATGCCGTCGACATACGCCGCCTCGTATAGCTCCGTGTTGACGTTGAGGATGCCCGAAATCATCGCCAGAAAGCCGATGCCCATTGCCGACCACAGGGACACGATGATCATGATGAGCATGAAATAATCCTTGGTCAGCAGGAACTGAAGCGGCTGGTCAAGCAGCCCCAGCTGCATCAGCAGGAAATTGACGATGCCGCGCTGATCGCCCGAGAAGATGGCGCGCCAGACCACGCCGATGAACACCGAACCCAGCATCGAGGGCGTGTAGATGGCGAGCGAGAGGATGGTGCGCGGCCCTTTCTGGATCTGCGTGAGCATCCACGCGATCAGGAAGGAGAGCACGTACCCGCCGGGGCCGACCACCAGCGCGTAGAGGAAGGTGTTGGGCAGCACGTTCTTGAGGAAGACCGTGTCCTGCGTAAAGAGCGACACATAGTTCAGGAAGCCTGTGAACTTGGGCGTGTTGATCACGTCGAACGCGGTGAACGACAGTGCGACCGCCGCCACGACCGGCACGAGGATGAACAGGACGAAGGGGATGCCGTAGGGCAGCAGCAGCCAGAAGGCTTTCCAGCCGTCGCCGCGCGTAAAGCGCTTCCTTTTTGGCATCACGTCGCCCTTGAGCGTCAGCTTGTTCATTGCGTCACCTCCCGCGCGTTCTCGATTTGCGCTGCGATCCAGTCCACGTCGTGCACCACGTAAGGCTTGAGCGTCGCGCCGCTTTCGTCGATAAAGCCGAACTCCTGCAGCTTCTTGCGGATCTCGCGGTTGACGGCGACCACCTTTTCATCCGCCGCGACCTGCGCCGACACGCCGTTGTCGATCATCGCGAGCCAGATGTCCGAGATGGAGCGCTCCAGCAGGTACTGTCCGGGCGAGCGCGGCACGTCGCGCAGCCACGCCGCCATGTCGAGGATCACGTCCTTGTCGGCGCGTTCAACGGGCGCGTCGGAGAGCGCGTCGAGGTTGGACGACAGCCACAGGAACGCTTTGCCGTAGGTGGCGCGCAGCGTCTGCGCGTAGGTCGCCTGCGTGTCGCGGCGCGTCCACCATTTCATGAACGCCCACGCCGCGTCCTTGCGCGCGGAATCGTCGAAGATCACGCCGCCCTGACCGTTGGACACGTACCAGCGCGCGATGTCGCCGTTTTCATCCGCCGTGCCCGGCAGCGGCGCGAGCGCCCAGCGCCCCTCGATCTCGGGCGCGCCGTTCTTGATGAGGATGTATTCGGCGGAATCCACCACGCCGATAGGCAGCACCGAATAGCGGAAATAGTTGAAGAAGGAATTGACCTGCTTGTCCAGCGAGTAGGCGATGAACAGGTTGCCCAGCGCCTGCAGGCCGCGCACGGCGGCGGGCTGGTCGATGGCGGTGCGCGTGCCGTCCTTGGTGTAGAGGCTGCCGCCGTTTTGATAAATCAGCGGCGTCGTCTGGTAGAACCACTTGTAGCCCACGCCGGCGGATATATTATGGTAGAAATTCATGCCGTAGCGCTGGAGCTGCGGGAGCATGTTCTGCACGTCCTCCCACGTATCAGGAACGTTCAGCCCGAGGCTGTCAAAGATGTCCGCGCGGTAGATGAGCGCGTTGAAGTCCATCGTTTCGGGCAGCGCGTACACGCCTTCGTTGAACACGTAGGGCACCATCGCGCCGGGCGCGAAGCGTCCCGCCACCTGCCAGAAATCCTCGAACTGCGTCATGTCGCACAGCGCGCCGCGGCACGCCAGGTCAAAGGGCATGTACGAGCCCAGCCCCAGCGCGATATCGGGCGTTTCTCCGGCGGCGGCGGACAAGGTCAGCTTGCTGGCGTCCGGCATGGCGGAGAGCTTGACGCGAATGCCCGTTTCGGCGGTGAAGCCCGTGTCCACGAGCTTTTGCAGCGTGTCTACGTGCGTCAGCGCGCGGTTGACCCAGACCGTCAGCGTGCCGTCGTCCTGCCTGCCCGCGAGCGCGTATTTGTCCGTCGTGAAGGAGGCGGTCAGGGTCGAAACCCAGTTGCCAGCGTCGCCGAGGAAGCCCGCGCTTTCCGCCGGCAAATCGCCCGAGCCGGAGAGATACAGGCTGTCGAGCGTCAGGTCGTTCTGCGCCAGCGCGGTGGTGAAGGCGGCGAGCGACACCAGCATGGAGTTGTCGCGCCCGGTGAGGCTGTTGATATAGAGCGCGATCTCGTCGGGGTATTCCGACACTTGGTCGACGTACATCAGCGCCTTGTCAAGCTCCGATAGCAGCGCCGCCTGCGCGCCCCTGCCCGTGAAGCCCGACAGCAGGTAGCGCATCTGCGCAATCAGCGTGCGGTACGCGTCCAGATACTGCGGGATCTCGGGGATGTAACGCGTCATTTTCCATGTGCGGTACTGGTCGGTCTGCTTGCCCGCGACCTTGGTGATGTTCAGCGAAAAGCGCGTGACGTGCTCCGACAGCAGCCGCGCGTAGCGCCACGCCAGCATCACCGGCTCCATTTCCAGCCGGATGGACAACGTGTGCTCGCCCTCGGTCAGATACAGCAGGTACGGCGCATCCCCGTCCCCGAAGGTCAGGTTGCGCCACGCCGCGGCGGTGTCGGGCAGTATTTACAATAACCAGAATTTGTCGACATGGC
>CAZEIC010000042.1:4305-22712 GCA_964512175.1 uncultured Oscillospiraceae bacterium
TCGGGCAGGCGCAGGCAGCGCATCTCGCGGAAGGGCAGCTCCCCGTCCACCAGCACGCTCACAAACGCGTCCATGTCCTGCCGGTTGTTCTTATAATGCAAAGACAGGCTGTACAGCCCCGTTTGCCCGACCGTTACGCGGTAGACCGCCTCCGAACCGGGCTCGGAGAAGGACAGCGTGTTGAGCTTTTTGTATTGCACGTCGTTGGGCGTGAGCGCGGCGTTGTTTTCGGATTTGAGGATGATCTGCGAGGAGTTCTTGCTGTCATACGCCGTGGCGTTGATCGCGATCTCGCCGCCCGGGCGCGCGTCCCCGTGCGCCGCCGCGTACTCCGCGTATGTCGGCGGATCGACCTGCGCCGAAACGGTCATCTCGCCGAGCCGCAGACCGTCGTTGGAGACGTTCTCGACGGTCACTTCGTTCTCGCCCTGCTCAAAGTAGAACAGCATCGGCGTCGCCGTGACGCGCATGTTGCTGCGCAGCGGCACGTTCGCCCAGCCGTCCATGCGAATCTGCGCCGGGGCGGTCTGGTCGCCGTAGCTGTCTTCCGGGAATTCCTTGGTTTCATCGCGCCACCAGAGCGGCAGCGCGACGGCGTTCATTTCGGAATAGGGCTGCTTGCCGTTGACGCGCACCGACACGCAGAATTCCGACAGCGTGCCGGACTCCGGACGGTAATCGAGCGCCAGCTGATACCAGCCCGCCTGTTCGAGCGCGAACGTATACCGCGCGGACTGCCTGTAAGCAAGCGGCGCGTCGACGTCCGGCGGGCACTTGGCGCTGCCTTCCGCCGCGGGCGATTTTTCAATGTCCAGATAGCTCGTCTCCGGCAAAGAGAGCGAGCCGGACAGCAATTCGAACGCGGCTTGCACGGCGTCGCCCGGCTGCTTGGGCGCGGGCGCGGACGAACCGCCGAACAAAAGCACCGCCGCGCCCGCCAAGACCGCAAGCGCCAATATCAGGAAAACGGTTTTTTTGAGCATGATGGGAGAAGCGCTCCTTTCGGCGGTATTCGCGCGAACAAGAAAGGACGCGGCGGGATACCGGAGAGCGCTCTCCCGCCGCGCCCATGATGATGTTGATTAGAAACTCGCGTCCGTGTACCCGTAGTATTTGACGAGCCCGTCTTTCAGCGTGGCTTCCGCTTCCGCGAAGCGCGCGTTGATCTTTTCGTTCCAGTCGCCGAGCTTGGCTTTCACGTTGTCCAGCCAGTTGGCTTCCGTCGTGCCCGCGCCGGCGACGTCCGCCTGCGTGGCGTTGATCCATTCGTTGAGGCAGGTGACCTGCGCGCCGTCCACGTAGACGTAGTAGATGTACGCTTTATCGGAAACGTCCCACATCTGCCCCTGCTCCCACAGCTCCAGCACGTATTGGAAGCCCGGCATTTTGTCTTCGTCCGCGTAGCGCGCGTGCAGCGGCGTGTCGTACCAGATCTTCATCTGCTCGTCGAACGCGTCGCCCGTGACCAGCGGGATGGAGTCGTTGAGCGAGGTGCGCAGGTTGCCGTTGTCTGCGTACTGCTGATCGGCGCGCGCCTGCATCGCCTCGGTCGCGCCGCACCAGAAGGAGCCGAACGCGTAGGCGAGCTTGTACTTGGTCAGTTCTTCCTCGCTCCACGCGGGGTCGTTGTCGTCCATGGCGTAGTTGTGGATCGCCATCGGGTCGAGCACCAAGCCCACGGTGTTGCCCTGATACTTGGTCGCCGGGCGGGGGTAGATGTCCCAGTTCTCGGATTCCACGGCGTTGACCGGCCACGCGCCGTCCGCGCCCTTGCTAAGCGCCGCCGCGCCGAGCATCCACGGGTCGCCGTCATAGGTCAACACATAGTTGCGGCAGAAGAAGCGGTAGCCCCACCACCAGCCGTCGTCCATGATCTCGGCGGGCACTTTGCCCAGCCCGTTCTGCGCCCAGATGGCGGTCGTCGCCCACTTGGGGATGTAGCCCAGCAGATCGGACACCGCGTCGCTCTTGAGGTTCACGCGGTCGCCCGTGCCGGCGTAATTGCTCATGGAATAGGAGATGTCCTTGGTGCCTGTGGAGATGAAGCTAAGCGGCGTGTCCATCGCGCCCCAGAAGGTCTTGTTGTCTGCGGCGGCGACGAACTCTGTGTAATCGTCAATGTCCCAGTCGGGATCGGGCACGTCGATGTTGTTGTTGTCCGCCAGCTCGCTGTTGACGTACACGCCCCACGGCTGCATGAACTGCGGAAGCCCCGCCTGGAAGCCGTAGTAGTTCATGGTGTTCATGATGGTCGTGTTGAAGGACTGATAGAGCGGATCGCCGGAGAACGCGCTCAAATCGGCGATCAGACCGCGGCTGAGGTCGCCCGCGAGGTCGTTGGAGGCGTAGATGTCGGGGTATTTGCCGTGCTCGGCTTTGAAGTTCTCCATTTCCTGATACCAGGAAACGCCGCCGCCGTTGGGGTCGTCGATCTTCGCCCAGAGGTTGACCTTGACGTTGGGATACAGCGCGTTGAACGCCTTCGCCATGCCGTACACCGCCGCCACGTTCTGGCTGGTGATGTTTTCAGGCGCCCAGTCCATCTTGCCGATGTCCTCGTAGTACACGCTGTCGCCGGACCAGACCATGATGGACACCTCGCCCGTCACGTTTGGGTCAAGCGTTTTGTAGAAGGGCGTCGCGTCCTCCGCGAGCGCCGGCGCCATGGAAAGCGCCATGCAGACAGTCAGAGCCAGACAGAGCCATTTCGCCAATTTCCGCATACCGATGCCTCCTCGTCAATAGATGTGCTTTGCTGCCAATACAATACCATATCCGCTATCGAATTGCAAGAGGAAAAAATCATTTTTTTCAAGAAATTTTCGGTATTTACTGCATTTTGAAGGCATATCAGGGCGCTATTTATATGGATAGAAAAAATCGTTTTCTTTTGTGGGCATAACGACATATACAGACGCCGCCGCGCGATTGGCGGCATACGCATGGCATTTGCATAGAGACATTCGTATGTAAAAGGACAGCCGCGTAAACACGACTGTCCTTTATCGAAATGGTCTGGGTGAGAGGATTTGAACCTCCGGCCTCTTGAACCCCATTCAAGCACGCTACCAAGCTGCGCTACACCCAGGCACGGGGATTATTGTACGCGCATCGGGCTGGTTTGTCAAGCACTGAAAACGCCGATTGGAAAAATAAGTGATCGATCAACGAAATATGCGCTGTCTGCCTCGACGGATATCCTATCAACCACTATTTCACGCCGCTCATACCGCCCTATATCGTCTGTGTTCGATTCTTGACAAGGCAACGCGCGGGTGATATGCTCTTTTCGGACATTTTTCGAGGGAGGCGGAGGCGATGGCGAGCACATTGGCGGAGCTGAAGCCCGGAGAACAAGGCGTCGTCAAGCAAATCGAGGGGCAGGGGTCGCTGCATCGGCACCTCTTGGACATGGGGCTGACGCCCGGGACGCGCGTGCAGCTCAAGAAAGTCGCGCCTATGGGCGACCCGATGGAAATCGTGCTGCGCGGCTATTCGCTGACGCTGCGGCGCGAGGACGCGGCGCGCGTCGCGCTCAAGGAGGGCGAATAAAAGCGTATGCACTATACATTCGCGCTGGCGGGCAATCAAAACAGCGGCAAGACCACGCTCTTTAACCGGCTGACGGGCGGCAATCAGCACGTCGGCAACTGGCCCGGGGTGACGGTCGAGCAGAAGGTCGGCGTGCTGGTGCACCACCATCACGGCAAGGCGATCCACGCGGGGCCCGCGCTGCTGGGCAAGCGCCGCGACAAGCCCGAGAACAACGATGTGGACGTGGTGGACCTTCCGGGCATTTACTCGCTCAGCCCCTATACAATGGAAGAAGTTGTGTCGCGCAACTTCATCACGCTGGAAAAACCCGACGTGGTGATCAACATCGTGGACGCGACGAACCTCGAGCGCAACCTGTACCTGACGCTGCAGTTGGCGGAGCTGGACACGCCGATGGTCGTGGCGCTGAACATGATGGACGAAGTCGTCAAGTCGGGCGACGTGATCGACGTGGCGAAGCTGTCCGAGGCGCTGGGCGTGCCGGTGGTCGCGATTTGCGCGCGCAAGGGCATGGGGATGGACGAGCTGGTGCGCTGCGCGATGGAAGCGGCGGAGACCAAAAGCGAGCCAAAGCACATCGACCTGTGCTCGGGCGAGACGCACGAGGCGCTGCACGCCATCATCCATCTGGTGGAGGAGCGCGCGCGGGAGAAGGGGCTGTCGCCGCGTTACGCGGGCACGAAGCTGCTCGAGGGCGACGAGCCGATGGAGAAGCTGCTGGCGCTGGACGAAAGCACGGCGCACATCATCACCGAAATCATCGGGCGCATGGAAGCGCGCGTTGGCATGGAGCGCGCCGCCATCATGGCGGACGCGCGGTATACCTACATCGAGGGGCTGGTCAAGGAATGCGTCAAGCGCAAGCGTTCGCCGTTTGACGAGACCGACAGCCAAAAGATCGACCGCGTGCTGACGAACCGCGTGCTGGCGATTCCGATGTTCTTTGTGATGATGCTGCTGGTGTTCTATGTCACGTTCGGTCCTGCCGGGACGTGGCTGGCGGACGGGTTCACGGGGCTGATCGAGCGCGGGGTGGCGGCGGTGGACGCCGCGCTGATTGCCGAGGGCGCGGCGGACTGGGTGCGTGATTTGCTCGTCAACGGCGTGCTCACGGGCGTTGGCAGCGTGCTGTCGTTCATGCCGACGATCGTGCTTTTGTTCCTGCTGCTGTCGGTGCTCGAGGACTCGGGGTACATGGCGCGCGCGGCGTTTCTGATGGACAGCCCGCTGCGCAAGATCGGGCTGAACGGGCGCAGCTTCATCCCCATGATGATGGGCTTTGGCTGCACCGTGCCCGCCGTGATGAGCGCGCGCGCGATGCGCTCGCGGCGCGACAGGCGGTTCACCATCATGCTCACGCCGCTGATGTCCTGCGGCGCGAAAGTGCCGATCTACGCGCTGTTCACGCGCGCGTTCTTCCCGGACAGCGGCGTTGCGGTGATGGCGTGCCTGTACGCGCTGGGCGTGCTGGCGGCGGTGGTCTCCGGGCTTGCGCTCAAGCGCACGGTCTTCCACGGCGACGCCGCGCCGTTCATCATGGAATTGCCCAATTATCGCCTGCCGACGCCCGCGAACGTCGCGCGCCAGCTCTGGGACAAAGCGCGCGATTTCCTCAAGCGCGCGTTCACGGTGGTCTTCGCGGCGACGGTCTGCGTGTGGTTTTTGCAGTCGTTCACGTTCGCCATGCAGCCCGCGGCGGTGATGGAGGAGAGCATCCTCGGCAAAATCGCCGGTTTCATCGCGCCGGTGTTCGCGCCGCTTGGGTTCGGCTCCGCCGCGCCCGCGACGGCGGTCATCACGGGCGTGATGGCAAAAGAGAGCGTCGTTTCGACGCTCGCCGTGCTCGGCGGGGTCGATCTGCACTCCGCCGCCATGCTCGACACCCTGCGCATTTTCTTCCCCTCGACGCTCGCGGCGTGTTCGTTTTTGACGTTCGTGCTTCTGTATATGCCGTGCATCGCGTCCTACGCGGTGATGCGCAAGGAGATGGAGAGCAGGCTGTGGGCGCTGTCGAGCGTCGCGGGGCAGACGGCGCTGGCGTGGGTCGCCGCGCTCGCGGTCTACCAGATCGGAGGGCTGCTGCTATGAAGTGGAGCACCGTGATCGCGGCGCTGTGCGCGCTCTACGCGCTGTATATCCTCGTCAGACCGCTGTTTCGCAGAAAGGCGTGCGGGCGCTGCGCGTCCTGCCCGTACAGGGGGAATTGCGCATGAAAAAGGAAACGATTCATACCATCTTCCAGATCGCCGCGTTCGCGCTGTGCCTGTGGGGCGTTGTGCTCACCTGCCGGGACGTTTCCATGCTGCGGTATTACACCGTGCAGAGCAACCTGCTGTGCCTTGTGTTCTGGGGCTATGCGCTCATCCGGCGCGGCAAGGTCTCGCCGCGCTTGCAGGGCGCGGTGACGCTCGCGATCCTGCTGACATGCGTGGTGTACAATTTCGTGCTCGTGCCGGCGTTCTTCGCGATGGGCACGAACTACAGCCCCTACTCGCTGTCGGACCTGCTGGTGCACACGTTCACGCCGCTGCTGATGCTGCTGGACAGCCTGCTGTTCATGGACAAGGGCAAAATCAAGCGCTGCGACCCGCTTCTGTGGACGGTCATTCCGTATGCGTACTTCGCTTTCACGCTGATCATCGGCTTCTATCCCTATTTCTTTTCCGACCCGACCAAGAACACCGTGCCGCAGCTCATCTTCAACCTTGCGCTGGTGACGGTCGCGTTCGTGGGCGCGGGATACGCGCTGTATTTCGTTGATAAACGGCTCGCCGGGAGGAAACAACATGCTGACGCATAAAGGCTCGCCCGTCATCCACACCCAACGGCTGATTTTGCGCCCGTACAGGCTGGGCGACGAAGCGGCGATGTACAGAAACTGGGCGTCCGACCCGGACGTGACGAAGTACCTGACGTGGGATATCCACGCCAGCGTGGCAGTCACCAAGGCGGTCGTCGAGGACTGGGTCGGAAGCTACGCCAGCGACACGGTGTATCACTGGGGCATCACGGAAGGCGGCGAATTGATCGGCGATATCGCGGTCGTCAAATGGCACGAGCGCGAGGAATGGTGTGAGATCGGCTACTGCATGGGCAAGGCGTGGTGGGGGCGCGGGTACATGACCGAATCTCTGCGCGCCGTGCTGCGCTTCCTGTTTACCGAGGTCGGGTTTCACCGCGCGGCGCTGTGCCACGACATCGACAACCCCGCTTCCGGGCGCGTCATGCAGAAGGCGGGCATGCAACAAGAGGGCGTGATGCGCGAGCGCGCCAAGCGCCGCGACGGCTCGTTCGGCGATATCGTGTGGTACGGCGCGCTGGCGCGCGAATGGAGGTAGGGGAGATGGCGAACAAACCCAACGTGCTGCTCATCGTCGCCGATCAGTGGCGCGGCGACTGCCTCGGCTGCGCCGGGCATCCCGACGTGAAAACGCCCTTTCTGGACACGCTCGCGACGCACGGCACGCTGTTCACGCGCGCGTATTCCGCCGTGCCCTCGTGCATCGCGGCGCGCGCGGCGCTGCTCACCGGCATGGACAGGGCGCATACCGGGCGCGTCGGCTATCAGGACGGCGTGCGCTGGGACTACGCAAACACGCTGGCGGGCGCGTTCACCAAAGCGGGGTACCAGACGCACTGCGCGGGCAAGATGCACGTCCACCCGCTGCGCTCGCGGCAGGGGTTCGAGTCGGTGACGCTGCACGACGGCTACCTGCATTATTACCAGAACGCAGACACGCCGCACCATACGCATCAATTGGTCGCCGACGACTACATGCACTGGCTCGACGGGCGCGGGCACAAAAACCTGCTCGACGGCGGGCTGGAGTGCAACGGCTGGCCTTGCCGCCCGTGGCAATCAGACGAAAGCGAGCACCCCACGCGCTGGGTGACGGACAGGGCGCTGGATTTCCTGCGCTCGCGCGACCGCGAGCAGCCGTTCTTCCTGACGCTCTCGTACGTGCGCCCGCACCCGCCGTTTGACCCGCCGGAGAGCTACCTTGCCATGTATCGCGGCAAAGAGATGCAAGCGCCGCCCGTGGGCGACTGGGCGCCGCCGCTGGGCGCGACCGAGCACGCCGGCATGCACGGGCTGACCGACCCCGCGCTGCTTTCGGAGGCGCGGCGCGGGTATTACGCGCTCATGACGCAGATCGACCACCAGATCGGGCGCGTGCTGGAGACGCTCGGCAGCGAAAACGAGCGCGCGAACACCGTCGTCGCGTTCGTGTCCGACCACGGCGAGATGCTCGGCGACCATCACCTGTTCCGCAAGGCGCTGCCATACGAGGGCAGCGCGCATGTGCCGCTGATCCTGTCGGGCCCCGGCGTGCCGCGCGGCAAGCGCGACGGGCGGCTGTGCGAGCTGATGGACGTGATGCCGACGCTGCTTGCGGCGTGCGATATCTCCGTGCCGGAGACTGTGGACGGGCTGGACGCGCTGGGCGCGCAAACGCGCGACACGCTCTTTGGCGAGCACAGCTACGGCGATTTGTCCAATCACTGGGCGGTCACGGCGCGCGAAAAGTATGTCTGGTTTTCGCAGGACGGACGCGAGCAGTATTTCGATCTGGAAAACGATTCGCGGGAATTGCGCGATTTGTCCGGCGACGAACAATGCGCGGGGCGCGTCGCCGCCTTGCGCGCGGCGCTCGCGCGGGAGCTTGCGGGGCGCGAGGAAGGGTATTCGGACGGCGAACGGCTCGTCCCGGGGAATGTTCCGCAGGCGATATTGCGCGGCGTGTTGGGAGGGAAATGATATGCCGTATCAGGCGAATCCGATCATGGAAGGCTTCTGCACCATCGACGAGGGCATGGTGCGCAGCTTCCTGCTGACGGGCGAAGAACGGTCTATTCTGGTGGACACCGGCGCGTGCGGCGAGAACCTGCGCGCATTCTGCGAAACGCTGACCGACCGCCCGATCACCGTGCTCACCACGCACGCGGACGGCGATCACACCGCCGCGCACAAGCAGTTTGACCGCGTATACATGCACCCGGCGGATATTGACCGCTACGCGAAAAGCGGCGGCGACGCGGGCGCGTTATTGCCGATGCGCGAGGGCGACATGTTCACGGCGGGCGCGTTCACGCTGGAGGTCGTGCACATCCCGGGGCATACGCCGGGCTCGTGCGCGCTGCTCTGCCGCGAGCGCCGCTTCCTGATTTCGGGCGACAGCGTATCCCACGCGCCCATCTTCATGTTCGGCGAGGGCAGGAGCTTCCCCGCCTATATCGCCAGCATGGAGAAACTGGCTAAGATCGCGCCCGATATCGACACGGTGTACGCCTCGCACGGCGAGGTCGCGCTGCCCGCGTCGCTGATCGGGCGGCTGCTGATCGGCGCGCGGGAATACGTCGCGGGCAACCTCGCGCCGCAAGAACCGCCGTTCCCGCTCCCGGCGAAGGTGTATCGGCGCGAGGACGCGGCGTTTTTGGCGTAAAGCGCGTGCAGCGGTTCTTTTTCTTGCGTTTTGCTCGGCGCGGCATTATAATGGAAATAGACGATATGCGTCAAGGAGGATGCGCGGTATGGACATGCAGGAGATTTCACTGAAATTACAGGCAGGCAAGGCAAAGGACGTCAAGGCGCTGGTGCAGCAGGCGATCGACGAGGGCGTTCCCGCCAAACAGATTCTGGAAGAGGGGCTGCTCTCCGGGATGAGCGTGATCGGCGAAAAGTTCAAGAACAACGAAGTGTTCGTGCCCGAGGTGCTGGTCGCCGCGCGCGCCATGAACATGGGCGCGAGCCTGCTCAAGCCCCTGCTGGCGCAGGAGGGCGTGAAGGCAAGCGGAAAAGTGTGCATCGGCACGGTGCGGGGCGATTTACACGATATCGGCAAGAACCTCGTGAAAATGATGCTCGAAGGCAAGGGGCTGGAGGTCGTGGACCTTGGTACGGACGTCGCGCCCGAGGCGTTTGTGCAGGCGGCTGTCGAACAAGGCTGTCAAATCATTTGCTGCTCGGCGCTGCTGACGACCACTATGGGCGTGATGCGCGAAGTCGTCGAAGCGGCGGAAGCTGCGGGCATCCGCGACAAGGTGAAGATCATGGTCGGCGGCGCGCCCGTGACCGACGCATACTGTAAGCAGATTGGCGCGGACGCGTACACGCCCGACGCGGCGAGCGCGGCGGACAGAGCCGTGGCGTTCTGCGCGTAACGTCGGCGGAAGGTTGATGCGACCGGGGCTTTGAACGTCCCGGTCGTTTTTTTGTGGAGAGAGCAAAAACTGGCATACGATGCCTGAAATTATAACAACAGGTTATAAACCGTGGGCGCGCTGTGCGCGTTAAAACTGATGTTATTCAGCCATTCTACGAAAAAACTGTGATTTCAACACATTTTTTGGAATGGTTTTTATTTATGCTTGACAAATGGAAAAAATTGTGTACAATAGTGACTGTATTTGGGAAGTCGGTCATCCGTTCAAATCCTCGGGGGAGGATTCTTTCATCTTCGCCGCACGGTCAGCGGCGCGCGCGCTTTTTGGCTTGGCGGCGCGCGCATGCGGGCGCATCACACAGCAAAGGAGAGCGCGCATGGCTCGAAAAGCGCAGGCTGGCGTATCCAAGAAGAACAGGAAGAAATCCCGCTTCACGTTAGACGACTTTCAGCTTGCGCTGTTGTCGTTCCCCACGGCGGTCTGGTATTTGCTGATGTGCTATGTACCGATGTTCGGCATCATCATCGCCTTCAAGAAATACCGCGTGGCGTCGGGCAAGGGCTTCATCTGGAGTTTGCTGTTCAACAGCGAGTGGTGCGGGCTGGACAACTTCCGCTTCCTGTTTAGCAACAACATGTCCAAGACCATCATGATGTTCCGCAACACCATCGGCTATAACCTCATCTTTATCGTGCTGGGCGTGATCGTCCCGGTCACGCTCGCCATCGTCATATCTCAAATCTATTCCCGCAAGCTCGCCAAGGTCTGCCAGACGGCGATCTTCCTGCCGCACTTCCTGTCGTGGGTGGTCGTGGGCTACTTTGTGTACGCCTTCCTCGCCACCAAGGAAGGGCTGGTCAACAACCTCCTGATCTCCGCGAACATGACGGGCTTGCGCTGGTATCAGGCCGACGGCTTGCCGTACTGGCCGTACTTCCTCATTTTCTTGCAGATGTGGAAAACGATGGGGTACGGCATGGTCGTGTACATGGCGTCCATCTCGGGTATCGACGGCTCGCTGTACGAGGCGGCGGTCATCGACGGCGCGAGCAAGCACCAGCAGACGAAATACATCACGCTGCCGTTGCTGCGCCCG
The DNA here is from genome assembly GCA_964512175.1 of uncultured Oscillospiraceae bacterium. Classification (GTDB taxonomy): domain Bacteria; phylum Bacillota; class Clostridia; order Christensenellales; family Aristaeellaceae; genus CAZEIC01. Next base: position 15,122 of record CAZEIC010000042.1, read on the forward strand.
ATCATCTCCATCATGTTCATCATGGCGGTCGGCAGGATCTTCAACTCCGACTTCGGTCTGTTCTACCGCACCACGCGCAACTCCAACTCCCTGACGAACGTATTCACCACCATCGACGTATACGTATACAATTCCCTGTTTAACACCTCGCGCCCGGTGTACGGCTACGTGTCGGCGACGGGCTTCCTGCAGTCCGTGCTGGGCTGCGCGACGCTGATTGTCGCCAACACCGTTGTAAAACGTATCGACGACGACAGCTCGCTGTTTTAAGGAGGCGATGAAAGATGGCGGATACCCCGTACATGCGTCCCATCACGGAGATTGCCTCGAGCGAGCTGAAGCAGGGCAAGAAAAAGACCGACAACATCGCCGATGGCATGAAGCGCTTCAACCGCATCAACCCCTTCGCCAACGTCGGCTATTCGGCGCTGTTCATCACGCTGGCGCTGCTGTGCATCCTCCCGGTCGTCTTCGTTATCATCATTTCGTTCACCGCCGAGGAAGCCATCGGGCTGTATGGCTACAGTTTCTTCCCCAAGAAGTGGGGCATTGACGCGTATAACTACCTCTGGCGCATGCGCGACATCATCGGGCGCTCCTTTTTCAACTCCATCGGCGTGACGGTCGTGGGCACGGCGCTTGGCTTGTGCCTGACGACGACGATGGGCTACGCGCTCTCGCGCAAGACGTTCAAGCTGCGCGGCTTCTACACGATCTACATCTTCATCCCCATGCTGTTCCACGGCGGGCTACTGTCCTCCTACGTGGTGAACACGCAGCTTCTGGGCATGAAGGATTCCTACCTCGGGCTGATCATCCCGCTGGCGTGCTCGAGCTTCTACATCATCATCCTGCGCACGTTCTTCACCTCGACCGTGCCGGACGAAATCATCGAGTCCGGCAAGATCGACGGCGCGAGCCAGCTTCGCATCTTCGGGCAGCTTGTGTTGCCCATCGCGCTGCCCGCCATCGCGACCATCGGTCTGTTCCTCACCTTCGCCTACTGGAACGACTGGTATCAGGCGATGCTCTACATCTCCACCAGCCGGCGCGATCTGTACCCGCTGCAATACGTCCTCATCAACATCGAAAAAGAGATCTCCTTCCTCACGGAGAACGCCAGCGTGATGTCGGCGGATTCCTCCGCCGTGCTCCCGAGCGAGACCATGCGCATGGCGATCGTCGTGCTCATCGTCGTGCCGATCATGTTCTCCTATCCCTTCTTCCAGAAATACTTCATCTCCGGTTTGACGATTGGCGCCGTCAAGGGCTGATCCCGTATTACAGCGGCGTAAGCGCCGTTTGTAAATAATCACTATTAGGAGGTTCCTCTATGAAGAAACTTGCCGCACTGCTGCTGACCGTGATCATGCTCGCCTCTATGGCGTCCTTCGCGGCGGCGGAAGAGCCCGTCAACCTGGTCTGGTGGATGGGCTGCACCTCGCAAGCGCCCATCGACTGGCCTGAAGTCGAGGCGGAGCTCAACAAGATCAGCGCCGAGAAAATTGGCGTCACCTGCACGTTCAAGTACATGACGGGCGAGCAGGTCTCCCTCGCCATGACCTCGGGCGAACAGTTCGACATCTCCTTCACCTGCAACTGGTGGAACGACTTCGCCACCAACATCGCGGGCGACATGTTCCTGGACATCACCGAGCTTGCCAAGGAATTCGCGCCCAAGACGCTGGAGCTGACGGCTGAAAACATCATGGTCGGCGGCTATGTGGGCGACAAGCTCTACGCCATCCCGCACATGAAGGATTACGGCATGGAGATCTTCTGGATTCTGGACAGCGACTACTACATCACCGAGAAGGGTCTGCGCCAAGATCCCTACATCTCCTTTGAAGACATCGAGACCTACATGGAAATCTACAAGAAGGATTTCCCGAACGACTACCCCCTCAAGATCGCCAAGGGCGGCATCACGTCCTGGATGAACTGCGTGGGCGACTGGATCAATCAGGACTACCTCATCGGTCTGGATTGGGCGGAGCACGGCACGGAAGACGAGCTGACCGTCAAGACGGCGTTTGAAATCCCCGCGTTCGTCGAGCGCCTCAAGACCATCCATAGCTGGTACGAAAAGGGCTACATCAACCCCGACGCCGCCGTTGTGGAGAGCATGGCGCGCTCGGTCGCCGGCGTGATCCAGTCCGGTCAGGGCTGGTTCGGCGCGGAGACCGTGTGGTCCAACGCCCGCAAGAAGGCTTCCTACATCGCCCGTTATGACGGCCCGTTCCTCAACACCGACGGTCTGCGCGGCTCGATGACCGCCATCTCCCGCACCACCGAGCATCCCGAAGAAGCCATGAAGCTCATCGAGCTGATGAACTCCGACGAAGAGTATCGCACGCTCGCTCGCTACGGCATCGAAGGCAAGCATTATGAAGTCGTGTCCGACGGCATCGTGCAGAAGACCGAACTGGGCAACAGCAACTTCTCCGTCTGGGCGTACACGCAGGGCTCGTATTGCGTGGGTCCGGTCGAAGCGTCCGCGTTCCCGTCCGTCCCCGCCGATCCCGACATGTGGCCCAAGGTCTGGGCGGGCTATCAGTACGCCGTGACCTCGCCCGCCATCGGCTTCAGCTTTGACATCACGCCGGTCGAGACCGAGTGCCTCGCCATGTCCGCCATCTGGCAGACCTACAGGGCGGAGCTCATCACCGGCACGTCCGATCCCGAAGTCGTCATCCCGCAGATCATCGCCGAGATGGAGACTGCCGGCATGCGCGACGTGATCGCCGAAGCGCAGCGTCAGCTCGACGCCTACATAGGCAAGTAATTCTTAAAATCTGGTAAAACAATGGGGCTGGCGCGAAAGCGCCAGCCCCACTTGTTATAATGTATTTTGGTTACGCCCGCACGCGTCCGGAGCGCAGCGCGTTTTCGTACATGCCGTCGGTCGCCTGCCGGATGCCGCGCGTGACGGTTGCCACCTGTTCGCTCTGCCACAGCGCCGCGTCGGCGCGCAGGAAGGACGTCCTGTCCACGCGGTTGTCGAACACGCCGACGGGCACGTCGTAGATGCTGCCGTGCGCGCGGACGGTCAGCGTGCCGGGCTTGCGCGCGGTGTCGAGCAGGTAGCGCATGTCGTCGCAGCCGTAATCGCCGAGCATGACCGCCGTTGGCACGCCGTGGTGCAGGTTCGAGCCGGGGTCGTCGGGGTCGGCGCGGTCTGCATTCTTGCGGCGCGATTCCTCGGGCGTGACCCAGATGTACAAAACCGACGCGCTCGCTAGAATTTCGGGGCAGAACATCGGCAGCGAATACTGGTAGCCGAACGTGCCGGAAAGCGGCATGTCCGCGCCGTCCGGACCGCCGCGCGCGCACTCGATGACGATGGTCTTGCCAGCGAAGGAGGCGGGATAGCCCGCGTGCTTGTTCTCCAGCATCGCGCGCGCCTCGGCTTCCAGCGCGTCCGCGAGCAGGTCGCGCGCGGGCTTGTCCAGCATACCGAGCCTCGGCGCAAGCCCGGATTGCTGCGCGGCGCGGTCGATGCGGTCAAAGAGCAGCCGCGCGGCGGAGTCGGTTTGCATCACGTTGCGGTATAGCAGGTCGTGGTAGTCCTCGTTGAGCAGGCAGCAAAGCGTGCCCCAGTCGCGCCCGTCGTAAAATGGCGCGTCGCCCGGGTAAAACACCCGCGCGCGCCCCGTTGCCGCCAGCGTGTCGTCGATGCGGCGCATCATGTGCACATACGGGAAATCGTCCAATTGCAGGCTTTCGCCCATATGGAACTCCGCGCGCAGGCGCTCGGGCGCGATGTGCGCAAGGAAATTGCGCACCTCGGACTTGCCCGACGCGGGCAGCGCGATCAGCAGTACGGTGTTTAGTACGGTATCGTTCATATGCCCTCTTTATGCGTCCGTCGCGAGCTTCTTTCGGATTTTTGTGGAGACAACTTCAATGATCAGAACCAGCAGCACCAGCCCCCAGAGCATCGCGCCCGTGTCGCTCCAGCGGCGGTCGTCAATGGCGAAAATCAGCTGCGCGCCGATGCCGCCCGCGCCGACCAAGCCCAGCACGGACGCGTTCTTGACGTTGATATCCAGCCGGTAGAGTACGTTGGAGATGATGCTCGAGGAAAGCTGCGGAATGATGCCGTAGCGCACCTTTTCAAACCCATTGCAGCCCGACGCGTCGAGCGCCTCGATCACGCCCGGGTCGATGTCCTCGATGGATTCGACGAGCATTTTCGCCAGCATGCCGATAGAGCCGATCGTCATCGTCAGCACGCCGGCATACGCGCCCGGACCGACGGTTTTGACGAACATGATGCCGTACATGATCGCCGGGAACGAGCGAATGACCGTCACGACGGCAAGGCATACCATGTTGACGGCGCGCGGCGCGATGTTCCGGCTGGAGATGAACGCCAGCGGGATGGCGAAAACCGTCCCCAGCACCGTGCCCAAAAAGCCGATGGCGAACGTTTCAAACAACATGTACAGCAGCCCCGACGGGCTCAAATCGCTGATAACGTCCCACGAGGGCGTGACCAGCCCCGCGAACGCGTTCTGGACGATCGCCCAGCCGCGCTCGGTGAAGCCGTTGTATTCCACCGTGATATCGGTGATGATGACGACCAGCACGATGCCAACAATGATGGCGGTGAATTTCCAAATGGAGCTTGGGTAGTCGTTGAGGCGCTTTTCCAGCCTGTCGTTGAGCCCGGCGAGCCTTTTCATCCCGTCACCAGCTTTCGCCGCGCGGCGCGCGCCACGGTCTCCAATATGATGATCGTCACCGTCATGCACAGCAGCACCAGCCCGAGGTTTCCGTACTTGCGCATGGTGAGCTGCCCGGAGATGTTCAGCCCGATACCGCCCGCGCCGACGTACCCGAGGATCGCCGCGCTCTTGACGTTGGACTCGAAGCAGTACAGCACCGTGGACAGGTAATACCCCTTGACCTGCGGCCAGAACGCGCTCCACATGCACTTGGGGCGCGAAGCGCCCGTCGATTCCAGCGCCTCATACGCGCCCATGTCGAGCGTTTCGATGTATTCGTACATCATCTTGACGCAGATGGTGTAGGAGAAAATCGAAATGGCGATCGTGCCCGACAGCGTGCCGATGCCCAGCACCATGCGCAAAAAGCAGGCGTAGACCAGCGTCGGCAGCGTGCGCAGCAGGCTCAACAGAAACCTGTGCGTCACCAGATACGGGCGGTTGAGCTTGAAATTATTCGATAGGTAAAAGCTGACCGGCAGCGCGACGAGGCAGCCGAAGATCGAGCCCAACAGCGACATGCTGACCGTGTCGAACATCGCCTTTTGCATCATCGGCCAGTAATTCCAGTTCGGCGGGATCATTTTATATAAGATTTCTACGAAATTCTCGCCCCGGCGCACGAGCATCCCCACGTCCACGCCGGTGAACTTTAAGCACACCGCGACCAGCGCGATGAACGCGATGACGATGTACGGCATAGGGTTGAACGCTTCCTTGACGACCTTGCCGTTGGCGAGCGTGTACGACCGGGGGCAGAAAATGTGCAGGATGTCGTTAAGCATCGCTTTTCTCCCTCATCAGGTCGTCCTCCGTCAGGCTGCGTCCGTATATTTCTTTCAAGGTGTCGTCGTCGATGGCGGCGGCGGGGCCGTCGTACACGATGCGCCCCGTGCGGATGCCGACGACGCGGTCGGCGTATTGCAGCGCGAGATCGACGTGGTGAATGTTGATCACCACGGTGATGTTCATTTCTTTGTTGATGCGCTTGAAATCCTCCATCACGGCGTCCGCCATGACGGGGTCAAGCGCGGCGACAGGCTCGTCCGCCAAAATGATTTGCGGGTTTTGCGCCAGCGTGCGCGCGAGCGCGACGCGCTGCTGCTGCCCGCCGGAAAGCTGGTCGGCGCGGATGTACGCCTTGTCGAGAATGGCGACTTTGTCCAGCGACTCGAGCGCCAGAATTTTGTCTTTCTTGGAATACAGCCCCAGCAGCACGCGAATCAGCGGCATGTCCGCCACGCGCGCCGAGAGCACGTTGTTGACGACCGTCGTCCGGTTGACAAGGTTGAAGGACTGGAACACCATGCCGATCTTCCTGCGAAACCTGCGCAGCGCTTTGCCTTTGAGGGCGGAAACGTCCACGCCGTCCACGGTCAGTTTCCCGGCGGTGATGTCGATCATTTTGTTGATGGTGCGAATCAGCGTGGACTTCCCCGCGCCCGAAAGCCCGATGATGGCGACGAACTCGCCCTGCTCGATTTTCAGGCTCACGTCGTCCATGCCCTTGACGCCGTTGTTGTAGACTTTATCGACATGCGAGAATTCTATCATGCTGACGACTCCGATACTTCAAATCCCATTGCCCGACATAAAAAAGGGGCTGTTGCGACGGTTCGCAACAGCCCCGTGCAGGTCAGTCAAAAATTGACAGCGCGGCGCGCGTTCCGTCGTAGTCAGCGTCCGTCACGACCATGTACCCGGTGTGGCTGTACGGCGCGACGCAGGCTTTGCCCTCGTCGGTCTTTATGATGTTGATGAACGCCTGCGCGATGGCGGCTTTGAACTCGTCGTCGATGTAGTCCGCGCAGCCGACGGAGATCGTGTCGTTCATGATCATGTCGGTCACGCCGATGACCTTCAGGCAGTCAAACACCGTCTTGCCTTCCTTGGCAAGCTCGGGATACGTCGCCTGGAAGGCGGCTTCGGCGTAATCGTTCTGCCGGGTGTCGGCAAAGCCGGCGTAGATGTCGAGCTGCCCGGTCACGACCGATTCGCAGTTGCTCGGATAGCTGCCGCCGAACGTCGCGTGCGCGAGGCTCTCAACGGTCTTCTTCGCTTCGCCCACGCCCTCGCCGAAGTTCTTGTTGAGCCAGATGCTGGGGTAGGTGTAGCTCGCGCCCGAGCCGACGTTGCCAAGGCCCCAGTTCGCGCCGCTCACATCGTCCCAAGTCAGCGTGCCCGCCTGCGCCTTGGCAAGCAGTTCCGCGCCCTTTTCGGTCAGGCAGTTGACGTAAATCAGCGAGCGATAGCCCGACGCCACGTCTTCCGACTTGCCGACGACCACGTTCCAATCGTCAAACTTGTCGGAATTCACGCTCAACGCCGCGCGCGTGGAGGCAAGCACCACGTCCACGCCGTCCTCGGCGTAGAGCACGTAGCTGTTGGCGGTCAGGAAGCCCACGTCGATCGTGCCCGAGCTCATCGCTTCGCCGACGACCGCGTAATCCGTGCCGACCGAGATGTTCACATTGCCGATGGTGTAGCCGCTTTTTGCCATCTCGTCGATGAGCATCTGCTTGAGCGGCTCGGAGGCGGTCATCATCGTCTCCACGTTGGCGCTGGGAACGAACGCGACCGTCAGCGTGTCAATGTTCTTTTCAGTCGCGAAGGCGGCGGTCGCGCCGAGCGCGAGCAGGAGCGCGAGAGCCAGAGCAAGGAATTTCCGCATCTTTCTTTCCTCCTTGATATTGGGTTTGTTTCCATATAGAAGTATACAGCATAACGCGGCGTTTGTCCAGAACCCGCGCTTTATTTGTCAGGGCAATCGCTTACGAAGCGATTGCCCTCGAACAAAGGGGCGGGAGACGCCCCTTTGTTCGGTTCGCGATTTCCTCTCGGCTCCTGCGGGAGCCTCCCGG
>CAZEIC010000043.1:0-22451 GCA_964512175.1 uncultured Oscillospiraceae bacterium
TGTCCGCCGCCATGAACGCCGAGTAAAAGCCCAGCCCGAAATGCCCGATGATGCCCGACGCGTCCTCGCCCGTATATTTCGCCAAGAAATCTTCCGCGCTGGAGAACGCCACTTGGTTGATGTACTTTTCGACTTCCTCCCACGTCATGCCCACGCCGTTGTCGCAGAAGCGAAGCTCGCCCTTGTCGCGGTCGACCGTGACCGTCACGCGCAGGTCTTCGTCTTCCCCATGCCCCGCCATTTTGAGCTTGGTGATGGCGTCGCAGCCGTTGGAAACCAGTTCGCGGATAAAGATGTCCTTGTCGGAATACAGCCAGCGCTTGATGACCGGCATGATGTTTTGCGCATGGATGGAAATGCTGCCCGTTTGCTGTTCGTTTGCCATAACTTTTGCCTCCAAAGCGTGGGGCTCGCGCCCCGTAATCTTCACGACGCTATTATACAACGCTCTGGAAAGAATTGCAACAAGAAATTAGCACTCTCTTGGAGAGAGTGCTAACAACGCGTGGAAACTGATCGACATCAGCTCGGCTCATCGGTATACATCCATTGCACGTTGAACGTTACCGCATTCTCGTCGCCGCTCGTCCCATGCCGAAGCGTTACGGTATACATACGAACCGGTCCCGGGGTCGTAATCTCGCTCGGCAGCGCTTCAATCGTGTAAATGTTCGTCGCGGAAACGCGCCCGTTCGTCCGCACGCTCACAACGTTGTTGACGGCGGTGGTCACGGCGGAACGAATGGCGCTCGTATCGGCAATATTCGGGTATAGGATGTTGACGGTAAGCGGCGAGGCGCCCGACAGCGCTTCCGCCGCGAGGGAGAGGGTTTCGGAGGGGACCTCGGGCAGCGTCGGGAACGTCACCGTCTTTTTCTCGAGTGAGCCGGACGTAACGCCGACCGTAATGTTCACGGTGTATTCCAAGTAGCCGTCGGTATCGTCCTTCAGAGGACCGGCTGCCTCATAAGCATTCTGCGTGACGGACACAGACGCGGCGTATGGCAGACCCTTGCCGTTATACGTCGAAAGCGCGCCGCTGGCGATCGCCTGCATCTGCGCACGCAGCGCGCCCGGCACATCTGCTCCCGCGCCGGGATGCTCGACGCGGGCGGGGTAGCTCGCGCCGCTGACGAGTTCATACGCATACGAGAAGCATCTGCCCTCGGAAACGGGCACGGCGGGCGCGGCAAGCGAGAAGGCGTTCGTGCTTTGCGACTGGCGCGCGTTGGCGACGGTATACGAAAAGTTGTACGTACCGTTCGTGCCGTCGGGGTCGTCGATCGTGCCGTTTTGCGGCGCGGTATACGAGCCATAATTAAACGTGCGCGTCATGTCGCTGGGGATGCTATGCGCCGCGTCGGCGGCGTTGTTGATGATGCCGGGATAGTTGGACGGCGGGTTATCCGAAGCCATAGGCGCGGGCAGCGACACGCGGGGGATCTCGTAATTCAGGTCGTCGATCGCCGTCGTGATGCGCGGGTCGATCGCCTCGGTCAGCGTCGCCGTGACCGTCGCGGTATCGGTCGCCGGGACTTCGCCCTTGGTGATCGTCACGGTCGCGGCGTATTGATCGCCCGCGACGGGCGCAAGCGCCACGGAGAGCGATACGCCGTCGGCGGCGGACACCAGCGTCTGACACGCGGCAAGCGCCGCCGCGATGCGCCCCGCGTCGCCTGAATCGTAGGCATAGCTCGCGTTGACCGTCTTTCCGTCCAGCGCCGCCTTGGCGTTCGCCACCGCCTGCGCGTCGGTCAAGCCGGCATACGGCACGGGGGTGATGGTGAGCATATAAAACGGCAGGATATCGCGGCTGTCATCGCCGCAGTGCACCGTCAGCGCGCAGGACAGTACGCCCGACTCGCCGTCCGGGTACGCCGCCGTGCCGTCTGTCGCGGCTTGATATGTAGTGCTGTCATACGTCACGCTGAGGGACGCCGCCGGGACGATGCCGTTGGCGGTATACGGCGCGAGCGCGGTTTCCGCGTCCGCGCGGAAGCGCTCGGCGATGGCGGCGGCTTTGTCCTCCGCATCGGGGTTCGTATACGTCGTGTTCTTGTACGCGCCGTATACCAGATCGTAGGCGTAGCCAAGCGCGTCCAGCGGCGATGCGGGCACGGGCAGCGAGATGGTCGCCGTGTCGGTAGCGTACTGCGGCTGGGCGACGTTCCCAACGGTATAATAGAAACTGTACGAACCGTCCACGCCGTATTGGTTCTCAGGCGTGCCGATCGCGGGCGCGATATAAACGTCGCCTCCGCGCGTATACGTCAAGTCCTCCGTCCACGCATACGCGGCGTTCGCCGCCGCTTCGGCAACGGGCGGGTAATTGTCCGGCGGGTCGCCCGACGTGCTCGGCGCGGGCAGCACAACCTCGGCATACGCGCCCTCGATGGCGGCGACCGCCTCGGCAATGCGCGGGTCGGCAAGCTCGACAAGCTGCAGCTCCGCCGCCGCCGTCGCCGCGTGCGCGCCCTTGGTGATGGCGATGGCAGCGTCGAAAAACGCGTCGCCCTTGTCGGTCAGCGTCACGGCAAGCGTCACGCCTGCAGCTTTCGGTTCGGCGTTCAGCGCTTCCCAGCATGCGGAGAGCGCCGCCGCATCTCTGCCCGCGACGCCAGCGCCGTAGGCGTACACGGCTTCGGTTTCCAGCCCGGCAAGCGCCGCGCGCGCCGCCTCCACCGCATCCGCGTTGGAAACGCCCGCGTATGGCACGGCGCTGATGGGGATGGTGATAGACCGCGTCGTTTGCTGCTGTTTCCCCTTAACGACCGTCACCGTGAAGGTGACGCTGCCATTCACGCCGTCGGGGGCGTCCGCTGTGCCGTGTGTGGCGGGCGTGAACGCCGTGACCGTCACGCCGTAGGAAACGCCCTCCGCCGCCGCAGGCAGCGCGAGCAGCGAAATCGCCAGTATCATCAGCAGTAACCATGCCCGTTTCATACGCGCTCCCTCCGTTCGCTTGTTATTCTGGTGTGACGAGATTCACCGTCGCGGTGTAACCCTGAGAATTTGCGGTAAAGCCGCCCGGGCTGAGGGTATACATGACGTGGTACGCATACGAGCCGGGGGTCGTTTCGGTCGCCGCGACAAAGGAATCGGTCACAATGTCCATGTGCACAGAATAGATGTTGCTGACTTGAGCGTATGTGATTTGTTGTTTGCAGCCGTCCGCCGTATTGGACGCGGCGTCGACCGAGATCGTTTTGTTGCTAAATTCTTCGTCATAGCTGGCAATATAGCTATTGAGAAAGCCCGTCGGTTCGGGGTACATCGAGACTTGCATGCTGGTCGACGGCAGCGAGACGCTCGCCCCGCCGTAGGAAAGCGTGACGTTGACGGTCGCGCTAAACGCATTGTGATAGTACAAACCAGTATCCTGCACGTTGGCGGCGCTCACGCTCTTTGTAACACTTCCCAGTCCGGCGGAGCCGTTGAGCGCGTTCTGCACGATATTGCCGACATATGCGACGGCTTCCGCGCCCGCAGCGGCGGTAGTATAAGCCGCGCCCGTATACGAGTTGATGGAGAAGCTACCGGGCAGCAGCGCAATCGACGCGATTCTCTGCGCCTCGCTCAACGTAATATCATCGGCGGCAATCGTCTGCGTGATCGTCCCCGTCGTCACCGTCTGCCCGAGCGCATTGGATAGCGTGACGGTGAACGCCTGGCTGCCGCTTGTGCCCTGCGGGCTGCCCGTCGCGCCATCGACGGGCGCTGTATACGCGCCGTAGCTGATAGAAGATGTGACCGAGCCGAACGTCGCGTGCTCTCCTTTGTAAGCGGTCATTATGTCGGTGACCCGATCGGCGATGCTCGCCTGCACGGCGCTTTGCACGTCGCCCTCCGACGTGGCGACGGCGCTGCCGAACCCAGCCTCCAGCGCGCTCTTGGCGTTCGTCAGGCGCGTGTCATACGGGATGGGGTTGATGGCGAAACCATATTGCACCGAGGTGTTGCTGGTGTCCGCAAGCTGCACGCCCAAGGCGATCTTCATTGCGCCCTGCGTGCCGTCGGGCGCGCTTGGCGTTCCGTGGACGGGCGCGGTATAGTTCATCTGCCTGACAATCGGCGAGGCGGCGGGCTGCAGTCCGGCTTCGGCATACGGCGCGAGCGCGGTATTGGCGATGCCTTGCACCGTGCTCACAATGCTTGCGGGGAAGTCAGCGCTGTCCGAATACTCGAATGTCTCCGGGTAGTCGGCGTTCCAGACCAAACGCGCGGCATAGGCAAGCACGTCCAAAGGCTTGGCGGGCGCGGTCAGCGTGAAGGTGCGCGTAATGGAATTGTAGTAGGACTGGTCGTTGTTGCTGACGCTGTAGGCAAAGACAAACGAACCGTCCGTGCCGTATTGGTTTTCGGTCGTACCATTGATGGGGAGCACGATGCTAAAAGGAGAAAACACACTATCTTGGTTGTAGGCGGCGGACATGCCAGAGGGCACGACCGTCTGCACGATATCGTCCACATATTGATAGTACACCATCATGTCCGGAGTGTCGTACTGCGGGAGCGTGATGCCCGCGACCGCATTCTCGATGGCGGTGAGCGTCGCGTCGATGCGCGGGTCTTTCGCCTCGGTCAGCGAGCACGTCGCCGCCGCCGTCGCGAAGTGCGCGCCCTTTGCAATCTGCACGGTGACGATGCAGTTGTCGACCGGGGCGCTGTGCGGCATGGAAATCACCGGCACGCTGGTGTCCTCCGCGAGCGACACCGCAAGCACCACGCCCGCAGCGTCTGGAACGCTTGCCAGCGCCGTACTGCACGCCGCCATAGCGGCGGCGACCTTCCCGCTTTCGCCGCTGTCGTAGGCATACGAGAGATACCCCAGCGCCTTGCCCTCCAGCGCCGCGCGCGCCGCTTCCACCGCCTGCTCATCCATCACGCCCTCATAAAGGACAGGCTCGATGGTCGTTGCGAAATCTACGACGAGCGTGTAGCGCGAAGAACCGCCTTCCGGGTAGGTGACATCGTAATCCACCTGATAGGTCATCTCGCCGGACGTACCGACAGCGTCCGCGGACGTGCCGTCCGCAGCCGCCGTATACAGCACGTTCGATATCGGCAGCACGGAAACCCCGACATCCAGCGCGTAGGCGTTATACTGCTCGTTCGCCGTCGTCAGCAGCGCGTTGATTTGGCTGACGAGCGCCGCCTGTTTGTCCTCGTCCGGCGGGTTCGTCAGGCTCGAGGGGAGGTATTCCGACATAATATTCCGCGCGAACGCGTGCGCATCCAGCGCGGTCGCCGCCACGGGCAGCGCGAAGGTCGTCGTGACGGTATCGTAGTGCGGCTAGGCGACGTTGCCCACGGTATAATAGAAGCTGTACGCGCCGTCATCGCCGTATTGATTGTCCGGCGTGCCGTCCGTCGGCGCGGTATAGGCAACGTCCGTCCGCTGGACCGTCATATCGCTTGGGACGGGGAACGCAAGCGCTGCGGCGGCGTCCACCACGCCGGGATAGTTATCCGGCGGGTTGCCCGACGTGCTCGGCACGGGCAGCTTCACGCCGTCCATCGCGCCGGTGATCGCCGCCACGCCCTCCGCGATGCGCGGGTCGGCGGTTTCGACGATGAAGAACTTCGCGGTCGCCGTCGCCCGCGCGGGCACTTCGCCCTTGGTGATGTCCAGCGTCACGGTGTATTCATCGCCGCCAAGCGCGGCAAACGTCGGCGAGAGCGTCACGCCCGCCGCATCCGGCACGGCGCTTAGCGCTTCCTCGCACGACGTAACGACCGCCTCGATCCTGCCCGCTTCGCCGCTGCCGTAGGCGAAAAAGCACTCGTCCTCATGCCCTTCGAGCGCCGCGCGCGCCGCCTCCACCGCCTGCGCGTCGGACACGCCGGCATACGGCGCGGCGTTGATGGCGAGGGTGATGGGCTGCGTCGTCTGTTTTTGCGCGCCCTTTGCGACCGTTACCGTGAAGGTGATCGCGCCGCTAACGCCATCCGGGTACGCCGCCGTGCCGTGCGCGGCGGGCGTGAACGACGTGATCGTCACGTCGTAGGAAACGCCCTCCGTCAATGCAGGCAGCGTAAACAGCGCCAGCGCAAGAACCACGACAATCAAAACGATGCGTTTCATGATGCTCTCCTTCACCGTTCACCCGCGCGCATTACAGCCCGAGAATGCCGTTGATGATGTTTTGAATCAGCTTCACAGCGTCCTCTTGGCTCGACGCTTCCAAGCCGTCCAGCGCGCCGAAATCCGCGCCCGATATCGCGCCCGCCGCGTTCTCCACGGCGGCGATATCCGGGTCGGGCGCGACGTAGGCAATGACCGTGATGGCGGCGGAATCGCTCGCCTCGCCCTTGGTCAGCGCCACGTCATACCGCGTGCCGCCCCCGTGCGACACGGAAGCCCGCACACCGCTTGCGGCGGGCGTGCGCTCGATGCAGGTGTCCACATGGCTGCGCGCGGCGGCGGTCTTGTCGCTCTGCGTCGCGCCGAAAGGCAGGTTCACCGAGGTGTTCGTCAGCGCCGCTTTCGCCGCGGCGACCGCCAGCGCGTCCTCGTCCACAGGATCGTCCAGCAGCGCCACGCTCTTTGTGGCGCTCGTGCGGGAGACATTGTTGCGCGACAGCGTGAACCGCACGCCGTCATATGCAGTCTGCGCTTCGTTGACCGTGCCCGAAACCCACGATACGGACACCGTCTGGTCGTTGACGATGACGGCCGCCTGCTCGGTCGCGTATTTACGAAGATTGGTATCCAGCCCGTCGCCGCCCTGCATGGCGCTGCGCAGCACGGACGGGAGCGAAGCGTCGTTGAGGCGGTTATACGCGCCGTCTACCGCCTGTATATCTTCCAGATATTGGATGTCCTGCATCTGGTTGGTCTCTTGATTTTGCTGACCCGCGGTGTTTTGCAGCTGCTCCAGCTCGTTTTGCAGCGCGTCGGGATCGCCCGCGCCGGGGACGGGAACGTCCTGCCCGAGCGCCAACACCGTCGAGTACAGAGGCGCGCTGCCGCCGAGCGCAAGCCCGCCGCCGCCAAGCGTCAGCGTGTCGCCGCCAAGCCCGTCCGCGCCTTCGCCGCCCTGCCCGCCGACCGTCGTGTTCGTGTGCCCCTGCATGGTGGACAGCGACAGCCTGTCAAGCTGCAAATTCAGCCCGCCGACCGTGCCGCGAATCCCCATGGACGCGCCCGCGCCGTCCAGCGACATGCTTTCGCCCTCCGCCAGCGGCTCGGTGACGTTAAAATACAGCTCGCCGTATTCCAGCGAGAGCTTGAGCGCCGTGCCCGTGGCGACGGAAACGTGCGCGCGCGACTGCGGCGCGAGCCCGATATAAATCGTATCGTCGATCAGCAGCATAGCGTCGCCATCGTCGCCGCAGGTGACGGCATACCCCTGCGCCAGGCGCATACCGACGGCGGCGGGGAACGCCGCGCGCCCGCCCAGTGAGACCGTCACGTCGCCCGACGCTTCAAAGACCACCATCGTGCGCCCTTCCGCCTCCTGCGCGAGCGCCGGGACAGCCAGCGCGACGCAAAGCAGCAAGCACAGCAACCAGCATGATTTCCGCATGTTTCTTCCTCCCCGCTACTGCCCGAGCGACACAGCGCGCACCGCGCGGTTCAAGCTGTCCGCGACGAACAGCGTGCCGTCAATGATATATACGTCGGTCGGACGATTGAATTGCGCCGAGGCGTTCTCGCCGTCCAAATATCCCGCTTCGCCCGTGCCCGCCAGCGTGATGAGCATGCCGTCTTGCGAGAGCGTACGGACGGCGTGGTTGCCGGTATCGGCGATGTAGAGCGTGCCCGACGCGTCCAAGCAGACGCCCGTCGGGAAGTTCAGCCGCGCGGCGAGCGCCGCGCCGTCGGCGAAGCCGCCCTCGGCGTACACATCGCCATCCTTGCGCGCGACCGCCCCGGCGACCGTCGTCACCTGACCGCCCGCGATCTTGCGGATACACTGATTGCCCGAATCGGCGACGTACAAAGCGCCGTCCGGAGAAAGCGCGATGCCGACCGGCTCGCAAAACAGCGCTTCGGACAGCGCGCCGTCGCGGTACCCCGAAACGCCGGGCTGCCCGCACAGCAGCCGCGCCGCGCCGCCCGCATCCGTCGCGCGGATGCAGTGGTTGAGCGTGTCGGCGACATATACCGTGTCATACGCGTCGATCGCCAGCCCACCCGGCATGGAAAACTGCGCCTCGCGCTTATCGCCGTTGCGATAGCCCGCCTCGCCCGTGCCCGAGAAGGTGTACATCCGCCCGTCCGCCAGCACGCGCAGCACGTTGTTACCGCCGTCCGAGACGATCAGCCTGCCGCTTGCCAGAAACGCCGCGTCCACGGGCGAGGAAAACAGGCTCTCAAGCACGGCGGTGTCCAGATAGCCGCGCATCGCCTGTCCCAGCACGTTGGGCGACACCAGCGCCCCGGCAAGCTGCGAGCAGCCGTCCGCCTCCGTCCAGCGAAGGACGCAGTGGTTGCCGCCGTCCACAATGACCAGCGCGCCGTCCGGCGTTTGCGCCAGCCCCGAAGGAAGGATGAAGCGCGACTGCCCGCCGATGTCGACGAGCCCGGAGAGCGCCGTCGTCACCTCGCCCGCGGCGAGGCAGGACAGCATGAGCAGCGCCAGCGTCAGCGCAAGACATTTCTTGATCATGATGCGTTCCTCCCATTCGATTCCGGCAGCACGCGGTCGACGCGGTACACCTTGAAGCCCGCCGCCTTGCCCTTGAGCTGCCTTTCGCCCAGATATTCGCCTTCCACGCGCCCCGCGAGGCGCTCCCACACCGCCGCGCTCACCAGCACTTCGCCCGCCGCCGCCTGACCCTCCAGCCGCGAGGCGGTGTTCACCGTGTCGCCGATGGCGGTATAATCCATGCGGAACTGCGTGCCGATGTTGCCAACGACCGCCTCGCCGCAGTGCACGCCCACGCCGAAGCCCACGCGCTTGCCGCCGCCCAGCTCGAGCTCGGCGGCGATCTTCTTGGCGGCGTCCACCATGTCGCGCGCCGCCTTGACCGCGCGGTAGACATAATCGGGCAGATCGCACGGGGCGTTGAACAGCGCCATCGTCGCGTCGCCGATGAATTTGTCCACCGTGCCGGCATTGGCGAACACGCTGGTCGTCGTCAACTCCAGATAGCGGTTGAGGAAGCGCACGACCTCCTCGGGCGGCATGCTTTCGGAAATCGTCGTGAAGCCGCGAATGTCCACAAACAACACCGCGACGTCGCGCTTTTCGCCCGTCAGCGACACGCCCGCTTTCGCGACCTCCTGCGCCACCTGCGGCGACAGGTAGCGCGAGAGCAAATCGACCATCCTGTGGCGTTCGCGGCGCTCCGCGAAGTAATTCAGGAACGTGTGCGCGAGGTATAACAGCCACTGACCGCAGGCGGCGTACAGGAAAGAGCCGACGTACCCGGCATTGTACGCGAGCAAGCCGCCATACACGCACAGCCCGGAGCACGCGAGCGTCGCCAGCGCCGCGAAGCGCACGTCCAGCAGCCTGCAAATCACCAGCGACAAGGCGAGCGCGAGCGCCGTCGCCAGCACGACCGCCCAAGCGGGAAGCACGACCTTGTGCTTCCCTTCCAGCAGCGCCTGTACGATGTTGGCGTGGATCTCAACGCCGTGCATCTGCTCGCCCCGGCTGGCGGAGGTGAAGTACGCGTCGCCCATGCCCGCCGCGTAAGGACCGATCAATACCACGCCGCCCGCGAACACCTGATAGGGATACAGCCCCTCGAGCACGTCGATGAACGAGCTGCCCGCGCCCTGCGTCCCATAATAATCATACGGACGACCGGTGAAAGGAACGTACCATTGCCCGAATTCGTCCGTCGGCGGCTGCGCGACGCCGTCGTCCAGCGCGCGCGCGACCTCCCACGAGAAGCTGGAAACGCGCGCGCCGTCCACCTCGATGGACTGCAGGCTGCGGCGCACCACGCCGTCCGCGTCAAACAGCACGTAGGCGTGCCCGACGGCGGCGTATTCGCGCAGCGCCTCGTAGGGCTGCTCGTAGAGCGTGACCTCGCGCGAGAGCCGACGCGTGCCGTCCTCGGTTTTCGTCAGCACGTTGCCATACGTCGGCAGCGACGTGAGCACGAGCTTCACACCCGCGTCGCGCGCCAGCTTCGCGGCGGCGGCGAGCCTGCCGTCCGCGTCCGTGCCCGACAGCCCGTAATACCCAACGTCCACGCCGATGACCGCGGGCGCGAACATCGCGTCCCGGCACAGCATTTCTATCATCTCCGCGACCTTGTCGCGGCTCCACGACTGAAAAGGGCCCAGCGCGTCGAGCGTTTTCTCGTCAATGCCGATCACCGCGATGCGCGGGTCCGTCAGCCCCGGCCGCTGGTAGAGCGCGTCCTCCACGCGCATGCGCGCCCCGGACAGCGGGTCGAAAAAGGCGCACAGCAGCACAAGCGCGCACACGCACAGCTTGAGCCAGCCCTCCTTGCGTTTCACAGCGTCACCGTCATGCCTTCCCTCGCCAAGAAGCACTTGCCGCCGGAAGCGTCCTCCAGCGTCTTGGAGAGCGCGTCCAGCTCGCTGTCGGGGCGGACGTGCGACAGGTGCGACAGCGCCACGCGGTCGCATATGCCCGACCGCCACAGCGCCAGCCCGCGCTCCCACGTCGAGTGCCCCCAGCCCTGCTTCCCGGCTTCATACTCCGCCTCGGTGTAGGTCGCGTCGAACACGAGCAGGTCCGCGCCCTCGGCAAACGCCGTCAAAGCGTTCAGATAATCGCCGGAATGCTCGAAATCCAGCGCGTACACGAGCGTCTTGCCGCCGCAGGAGACGCGGAAAAGCGTGGACAAATCCGGGTGGTTGGAATGCGCCGTCGCAACGCGGACATGCTCGCCCAGCGAAAACGCCGCGTTCTCCGTGAACGTCTCGCAGCGAACGTCCGCCGGGAACGTCGAAAACTGGATCGGCCACAGCGGCGAGGCGGTGAACTGGTCGAGCTGCTCGGACACCGTTTTGCCAAGCCGCTCCTCGCTGTACACGCGGACGACGCGGCCTTTCTGGAAAAAGGGCGTGAAAAACGGCAGCCCCTGCAGGTGGTCGATGTGCATGTGGCTTTGCAGCACGTCGATCTCGCCCGTTTCGCGCGCCAGCACGTCGCCCAGCACCAGCGCGCCCGTGCCCAGATCGACGACGATCGTGCGCCCGCCCGCGCGCAGGAGCGCGCAGGAGGTGTTCACGCCGTAGTGCGTCCCCATGTCCCGGTATGCCGGAGCCGACCCCCGAACGCCGTAAAATGTCATCGTGATTGCGCTTTCGTTCATAGCCATGATGATATTCCCTCGGCGGCCGCGCGGCGCGGCGCCGGTTTCCTCCCCTGATCGGTCACATATACGCCGATGACAGTATACAAAAACACGGTATCACTTGTCAAGTCAAGATGCGTGTGTTATAGTAGAAGAGCAATCGCTTACAAAGCGATTGCTCTGCGAACAAAGGGTCGGGAGACGCCCCTTTGTTCGGAACGCGATTTCCTCTCGGCTCCTGCGGGAGCCTCCCGGGCGGGGACGGAGCCGAAGCGCCGCCTGTGGCGGAAACAGCGAGGCGAAGTCCTCAACCGAAACGAGCGGGGCAAGCGGCAGCGCAGCCACGCGACGATTGAGATTGCGGGCATCGCGCAAGGAAACAGGCTATCGCCTGCTCCTCGGGGCGGCAAACCCGCCCCTGCGGAATTGCGTCGGGGACACCCCGACACCCCGGAGAGTTAGTGAAAATCGCTGACCGCGATTTTAGCTTTTTCATAAGCGATAACCCCGCTTAATGATAGAAACACCATATTGTCAACCGGATGGGAGGGACGCGCGTGCTCAGGGACGTAAAGCTCGGCACTCGGCTGATGTGCGTCATACTGCTGATCGCGCTTTCGGCGGTGCTCGCCACGTCGATCGTCTCCTACGTCGAAATGCGCGCGCTGGCGGGCACGGCGGGCGCGGCGAGCGTGACGCTCGGCGAAGCGGTGACGGACGAAACGCGCAAGGCGCTTTTGTCGGTCGCCGAGCCGGAAGCCATCATCGAGCCAGCCGAGCGCATCGACGACGTAATCGACATGCACATCGAGCGCTCCTCCGCGCAGCTGCAAAGCGCGCTCTCGGGCGCGGTGCGCAAATACGCGGTGCTCACGGGGCTGACCGCGCTGGCGGTGCTGCTGGCGTCGCTGCTGCTGACGGGCACGCTCACCAAGCCCATCATCCGCCTGCTCGCGTGCGTGCGCAGCATGGGCGGCGGCGATCTGACCGTGCGCGTGCCCGAAGCGGGGCGCGACGAAATCGGCGAATTGGGCACGGCGTTCAACATGATGAGCGACGACTTGACCGCCTACATCGCGAATTTCGCCGCGGCGCAGTCCGAAAAAGAACGGCTGGGCAGCGAGCTGTCGGTCGCCGCGAACATCCAAAACGACATGCTGCCGGACGTATCGCCCAACTTTTCCGCGCTGCCCTGCCTGCGCCTGCACGCCAAAATGGAGGCGGCGAAGGAGGTCGGCGGCGATTTTTACGACTTTTTCTTTCTGGACGCGGAAAAGACCAAGCTCTGCTTGGTGATCGCCGACGTGTCGGGCAAGGGCGTTCCGGCGGCGCTGTTCATGGTCGTCGCCAAAACGCTGCTCAAAACCTACCTATTGCAAGGCGGCTCGGTCGCGGCGGCGCTGATGCGCGTCAACGACCTGCTCGCCGAGGACAACGCGCACAACATGTTCGTCACGGCGTTTGCGGGCGTGCTGGACACCGCGACGGGCGATTTCGCTTTCGCCAACGCCGGGCATAACCCGCCGCTGCTCTACCACGACGGCGCGTTCTCGTTCATGAAAATCAAGCGCTCGATGCCGCTTGCGTCGATGGAAGGGCTGCGCTACCGCGACGAGCAGACGACGCTCGAGCCGGGCGACGCGCTCTACCTGTACACCGACGGCGCGCCCGAGGCGATGAGCGAGCAAAACGAGCTGTTCGGCGAGGAAGCGCTCAAGCAGGCGCTCACGCAGGCGGGCCCGGGCGACCCCGAGCGCATGGACGCGTTCGTCCGCGCGGCGCTCAAGCAGCACGCCGGGCGCGCCGAGCAGTCCGACGACATCACGACGCTTTCCGTGGTCTACGTCAAGCGCGCGGCGGTCGGAGAGGCGGTGTGACGATGGAAAATGATAAAAAACAGCAGTATACGCAGGCCGTCTGGCAGATGACGCAGGCGCTGCAAAGCACCAAGACCATCCGCGAGGCGCTGAGCGCAGCGCTGCGCGTGTGCGGGCGCGTCATCGGCGCGGAGGAAGGCTCGTTCTGGTACCACAACAAGCGCGACAACCGCATCTACCCCATCGCGACGCTCGGCGACGGCACGACGCTGGCGGGCATGAGCCTCGCCTACGGTGAGGGCATCGCGGGCGACGTGATCAAGACGGGACAGCCCACCTTCGTGCGCGACTGCGCGCACGACCCGCGCTTTGCCAGCCGGTTCGACGCGGAATCGGGTTTTCGCACGCGCAGCATGCTGTGTATGCCGCTGGTGTCGCGCTCGCGCGTGATCGGCTGCATGCAGCTCATCAACAAGCTCGACGGCTCGCTCTTTGACGGCGACGACGAGCGCTTGTGCGAGGACTTGGCGTATCTGGCGGGCATCGCCATGGAGGGCGCGAGCCTGACGCTCAACGTGCGTCCGCAGACCAAGAGCGTCATCACCGCGCGCGATCTGCGCAAGGAATACGGCTTGGGCGAATCGCGCGTGCGCGCGCTGCGCGGCGTGAGTCTGGACGTATACGAGCGCGAGCTGCTCGTGATATACGGCGAGTCCGGCTCGGGCAAGAGCACGCTTTTGCACGTACTGGGCGGCTTGGAAGCGCCGACGGCGGGGCAGCTCACGGCGTTCGGGCGCGACTTGACGGGCGACGACCCGCGCGCGAGAGAACTCTATCGGCGCGAGGATGCGGGCATGGTGTTTCAGGAGGACGCGCTCGTGCCCTCGCTGACGGCGCGCGAGAACGTACAGCTCACGGCGCGGCTGTGCAAAGACCCGCTGGACGCGGACGCGGCGCTGCTGGCGGCGGGGCTGTTGGATAAGCAGAACGCCTATCCCGACGAAATGACGGCGGCGCAGCGGCAACGCGTGGCGTTCGCGCGCGCGCTCGTCAAGCAGCCCAAGGTGCTGCTGCTGGACGACCCCACCGCGTCCCTACCCTACGAACAGGGGCGCGACGTGTGCATGCTGCTGGAAAAGCTGCTGCTGGCGGGGCAGACGATGGTCATGATCACCGGCAACCCCGAGCTTGCGAAGATGGCGAACCGCGTGCTTAAACTGCAGCGCGGGACGATCGCGGATTCCGCGGCGAACGGCGACCCGCTGCCCGCGGAGGAATTGGAATGGTAAGGGCGGGCGGCGTTCGGGCAAAAAAGGCGCGTCCGCGCAAAGAAACGCTGCTGCGCAAGGGCGCGCAAGCCGCGCGCTGGCTGCCCGAGGCAGCGATGAGCGCGCTGATTGCGGGCGTGCAAAGCGCGCCCATGCAAATCGCGCTGTGTATCGGCGTGCTGCTGTGCGCGCTTTCGCGCGGCGCGCGGCACGCCGCCGTAGCGCGCGTGCGGCTGGGGCAGTTCAAGGCGCTCGGCGCGAAGGACGGCGCGCTGAACGCGGAATACGCGCGCCCGATGGCATGCGCGTTCGCGCTGGGCGCGGTCGCGGCGCTGATCGCGCTGGGCTGGCGCGCGGCGGTGATCACCTGCGGCATGTGCGCGCTGTGCTGGCTGTCCGTGCGCTTTGGCGCGCGGCAGGCGCTCAAAGAGCCGCCCATCGCCCTGATGCGCATAAGAAAACGCGCGGGCGCGCGGCTGATTTTCCCCGAGCGCATGCGCGCGCTGGCGCGGAAAGCGCCGTTGACCCTGCGCATGGCGGCGCGCGGCGCGATGTTCGACAAACGGCGCGCGCTGCTGCTGTTTGCGTGCGCGGCGCTGTGCGCGGCGCTGCTGGTATTCGCGTGCGCACTGCCCTTTGCGGCGTATTCGCTGCCCGCGCGGCAGGCGGCGCTGCCTTTCAGCGCGCTCCCGCGCGAGGAGCTGCTGCTGGAAGGCGGTCAAAGCGCGGCGATCGCGGTATCGGAAGACGCGCCCCTCTACGGCGCGCTGGTCTCGCAGAAGCTCTGGGAGGAGTACGCCCTGAACATCGGTGACGCGCTCGAGGTCGAGAGAAACGGCAAGCGCTATCCCGTGGTCGTCCGGCGCGCCATGCCGGAGTACGCAGAGTGGCTGCTGGTCGTATCGCCCGACTATTATAATGAAATATTCATCACCGATTTCACGGGCGGCGACGCGCCGACCGGACGGGACGCGCGCGACGCGCTCGCCTCGCTCGCCCTGCGCGTGATCTACGCCGCCGTGTGCGCGCTGGCAGCGGCGCTGTCGCTCGCGCTTGCGTGCGCGCGGCTCGCGGACGCGCGCGCCGTCGAAACGCAGTCCGAAACGGCGTGCCTGCGCGCGATGGGCGCGAAAAGGCGCGATTTGCTCGCGTGCGCGGCGGGCGACGTTCTGCTGACGGGCGCGTGCGGCTTCGCGCTGGGCGTGGCGACGTCGGCGATTATCTACGAATCATTGGCGCGCGCGTGCGAAACGCAAGTCGCCATGCTCGGGCGGGAGCTGCCCGCAGCGGGGCTGCTGACCGGCGGCGCGCTGGCGTTTTTGCTGCTGCTGTACTGCCTGATCGAGCCGGGGCGCGCGCGCGTCCGGAAGCTGGAGGAAAACGCCTGATGCGCTCGCTGTTCCGGGGAATCCTGCGCAATCCCATGATCGACACCATCCGCACGCTCAAAGGCAACGAGCGCGCCTGCCTTTGGCTCGAGCCGTTGTGGGGCATCCCCTACAACCTGTACATCCCGTTCGTGTCGGTCTACATGGCGGCGCTCGGGCTGTCGCCCGTGCAAATCGGCACGGTGTCGGCGGTCTTCTTCGGCTCGCAGATGGTGTTCGCGCTGCTCTCGGGCGTTTTGACAGACAAGCTCGGGCGGCGGCTGTGCACGCTGATTTTCGACTGCTTGAGCTGGTCGATCCCGGCGCTTTTGTGGATGGTCGCGCAGAACTACGCGTGGTTCATCGTGGCGGCGCTGTTCAACGGCGCGTGGCGCGTGACGGAAAACTCGTGGGGGCTGTTGCTCATCGAGGAAGCGCCGCCCGAAAAGCTGCTGAACATGTATTCCATTTCGCACATCGCGGGGCTGATCGCGGGCTTTGTCGCGCCGCTGGCGTACTTTTTCGTACAGAAATATTCCGTCGTGCCGACGATGCGCGCGCTCTACGGGCTGACGTTCGTGATGATGACGCTCAAGTTCGTGCTTTTGTACTTTATGACGCACGAAACGCGCGTCGGCGTGCGCAAAATGGCGGAATGCAAAAACATCTCGCTGCTTTCGCACCTGATGGACAGCCGGCACGTGCTCGCGCGCATGCTGCGCGACAGGCGCGTGATGCTGACCGTCGGCGTGATCGCGTGCTATTCCACCATCCGCAGCGTGCAGGACAGCTTCTGGCCGCTGCTGGTGACGGACAAGCTGGGCATCACCGCCGAAAACCTGTCGGTCTTTTCGACCGTCAAGACGCTGCTGATGCTGCTGTTTTACTTCGTCATCGTGCCGAGGATCGACGTGCGCGCGTTCAAGAAACCGCTGATATGGAGCTTCCTGCTGTTTTGCGCGGTCGAGGTCGTGATGCTCGTCATGCCGCCGGGGATGTACGCGCTGGTCATGCTCGCGGCGGCGCTCGAGGCGCTCGCCATCGCCATGCTCTCGCCGCTCACGTCGTCCCTGCAGGTGCTCGCGCTGGACGAGAGCGAGCGCGCGCGCATGCTGGGTCTGTTTTACGCGCTCTGCATGATCGTCACATCGCCCATGAGCGCGCTGGCGGGCGTGCTGTCCGAAATGAACCGCGCGCTGCCGATGGCGATGAACCTCGTCTTCGCGCTGCTGGCGGTCTTCCTGTCCGCGCGCGTCGGCGCGCTGGACCATCCGAAAGGGGTAACGATATCACATGGATAGGCTTCGAGCGAAAAAGGGCTTCATTTGCGACATGGACGGCGTGATCTACCACGGCAACAGGCTGCTGCCGGGCGTGCGCGAGTTTGTGGACTGGCTGTACCGCGAAAACAAGCAGTTTCTGTTCCTGACGAATTCCTCCGGGCGCTCGCCCAAGGAATTGCAGCAAAAGCTCGAGCGCATGGGCTTGGACGTGGACGAGAGCCACTTTTACACCAGCGCGCTGGCGACGGCGCACTTCCTCGCCAACCAGCAGCCCGGCTGCACGGCGTTCGTCATCGGCGAGCACGGGCTGTACCACGCCATTTACGAGGCGGGCATCACCATCAGCGACGTGAACCCCGATTATGTCATCGTCGGCGAAACGGAAACCTACAATTTCGACAGCATCCGCAAGGCGATGCGGCTGGTGATGGGCGGCGCGAAGCTCATCGGCACGAACCCCGATTTGACGGGGCCCGACGAATCGGGCTTGATTCCGGCGTGCCGCGCGCTCGTCGCGCCGATCGAATTGACGACAGGCAAGGCGGCGTATTACGTGGGCAAGCCCAACCCGCTGATGATGCGCACAGGTTTAAAGCTGCTGTCGGTGCATTCCGCCGAGGCGTGCATGATCGGCGACCGCATGGACACCGACATCATCGCGGGCATCGAGTCGGGTCTGGACACCGCGCTCGTGCTCTCGGGCGTGTCCACGCGCGAAACGCTCGCGCAGTTCCCGTATCGCCCGAGGCTGATCCTCGAAGGCGTGGGCGATATTCCCGCATAATCATATTCACAGCCCCCCGCGCATACCCTCTGAGCGAGCAGCAAGGAGGGTTTTTGGTATGGAAAAGACGGAAACGCGGGGCGCGCCGCCCCTATACCGCGATATCGCGGAACGCACGCAGGGCGAACTGTATATCGGCGTGGTCGGGCCCGTGCGCGCGGGCAAAAGCACGTTCATCACCAATTTCATGGAAAAGCTGGTGCTCCCGCGCATCCCGCCGGGACCGAGGCGCGAGCGCATCCGCGACGAACTGCCGCAGGCGAGCGCCGGGCGCACCATCATGACGACGCAGCCGCGCTTCGTGCCCGGCGAGGGCGCGGCGAACGTCGCGCTCGAGGGCAACACCGCCATGCGCGTGCGCATGGTCGATTCGGTCGGCTACCTGATTCCCGGCGCGCTCGGCACGCAGGAGGGCGGCGAGGCGCGCATGGTGTCCACGCCGTGGCAGGACGGCGACATGCCCTTTGAGGAAGCCGCGCGGCTGGGCACGCAAAAGGTCATGCGCGACCACGCGACCATCGGCGTGGTCGTCACGACCGACGGCACGGTGTCGGAACTGCCCAGAAGCGCTTACGAGCAGGCGGAGGAACAGATCGTCGCGGAGCTGCGCGGCCTTGGCAAGCCCTTCTGCGTGGTGCTCAACTCGGCGACCCCCGAAGCGAGCGAAGCGCGCGCGCTGCGCGAGACGCTCTCCAAGAAATACGACGCGCCCGTCACGCTGCTGTCCTGCCGCGACATGGACACGCATGACATCGGCGAGGTGCTGTCCGGCGTGCTGTCGGACTTCCCGCTGCGCGAGGTGTTCTTCTCGCCGCCCGACTGGCTGTTCGCGCTGGAGGACGACCATTGGCTGGTCAAGGACGTACTCGCCTCGGTGCGCGGCGCGGGCGACAAGCTCTCGCGCATGCGCGACCGCGCGGTGCTCGCGGGCGCATTCGGCGATTCCGAAACGTTGCTGCCGCCCAGAGAGCTTGCGGCGCTGCCGGGCGAGGGCAGGATCTCCTGCGCGCTGCCGCTGCGCGACGGGCTGTTCAACCGCGTGCTTTCACAGCAGTGCGGCGCGGACGTGGCGGACGACGCGCACCTGCTGGCGCTGATGACCGAGCTCGTCAAGAAGGGACGCGCGTACGACCGCGTCGCCAGCGCGATGGACGCGGCGCAGCAGACGGGCTACGGGCTGGTGTCCCCGGCGTTTGCGGACATCGGGCTGACCGAGCCGGAGCTTACCAAGCAGGGCGCGCGGTACGGCGTGCGCGTCACGGCGTCCGCCCCGGTGCTGCACATCGTCCGCACGGACGTGGAAACCGAGGTCGCGCCGCTGCTTGGCTCGCAGGCGCAGGCAGAAGAATTTTCCAGTTATCTCTCCAACACCATGCAGACCGACGCGGAAGCCCTGTGGGACGCGAACTTCTTCGGCAGACCGCTGCGCGACGTGGTGCGCGACAGCCTGTCCGCCAAGCTCGCGCAGATGCCGCCCGACGCGCAGGAAAAGGTGCGGCTGGCGCTCGGAAAGATGCTCAACGAGGGCAACGGCGGGATGATCTGCATCCTGCTGTAAATTGACAACCGCGCGATATCGTGGTATTGTCAACGCATCACCATACGAAAGGGAAACCGCCGTGCTGGTATCCGTGATCATTCCCATGTACAACGCCGAAGCCTGCATGCCGGCGCTCGCCGGCTGCCTTGCGTCCCAGCACTGCCGTTCGTTCGAGGCAGTGCTGGTGGACGACGGCTCGCGCGACGGCACGGCGGACGCGGCGGAGCGCGCGCTTTCGGGCGCGCCTTTTCCCTGCCGCGTGATCCGCCGCGAAAACGGCGGCGTGAGCGCGGCGCGCAACACGGGGCTTGCGGCGGCGACGGGCGAATTCGTCTGCTTCGCGGACGCGGACGACGCGTTCGCGCCCGATTATCTGACGACGCTGCTGCGCGGCGCGCGCGAAAGCGGCTGCGCGGTCTGCATGGCGCAGATACGGCGCGTACAGGCGCTGCCGGACGCGCTCGCGCCCGCCGCGCGCAAAGAGGGTGAAACGCTCGCGCGGGACGCGTTCCTGCGCGAACTGCTCTATCGCGGGCAGCCGTATTCCATCTGCTCGGGCATTTACAGGCGTTCGCTGTTTGAAAATCTGCGCTTCCCGGAGGGCGAACCCTACAGCGAGGACGCGTACACGCTCTGGCGGCTACTGCTCAAAACAGAGGCGGTGTGCGTCGTGCGCGAGCCGCTGTATTGCTACCTCGAGTCCGGCGACAGCGCTATGGCGCGCATGCGCCCCGAACGCATTCGCGCCGTGCGGCTGATGCAGTCGCTCGAACCATACATGGAAAAGGAAGCGCCGGGGTTCGCGCCCGAGTTCGCCCGCTTTGCTAAGGCGCGGCACGCGTGGTCGATTGGCTGGCAGGCGGCGGCGGGCTTCGCGCGATACGCCGATTTTGCCGCGTACTGCGCGCCCTTCCCCATGCGCGAAAGCATGCGCGCCATGCTGCGCTTCCCGGGCAGCAAGGAGCGCGTCAGCGCCGCCTGCTACCTGCTCTCGCCTCGGCTGTACCACGCGCTGGCGCGCGCGCTGCTGCCAAAATCCAAACGGAGGGAACGCATATGATACTCGAAACCCGGCGGCTGATGCTGCGCGAAATGACGCGGGACGATTTGCCCGCGCTCAAGGCGATCTTGCAGGACGAGGACGTGATGTACGCCTACGAGGGCGCGTTTTCAGAGGAAGAAACGCGCGCGTGGCTCGACCGCCAGCTTGCGCGCTACGCGAAGTACGGCTTCGGGCTGTGGGCGGTGATTCTAAAGGAAACGGGCGGCATGATCGGTCAGTGCGGGCTGACGATGCAGCCCTACGAGGGCGAGGAAGTTCTGGAGGTCGGCTACCTGCTTGCCAAGGCGTACTGGCACAAGGGCTACGCCACCGAGGCGGCGCGCGCCTGCCGCGATTACGCGTTCGAGCGCCTTTCCGCGCCCCGCGTCTATTCCATCATCCGCGACACGAACGCCGCCTCGCAAAACGTCGCCCTTCGCAACGGCATGACGCGCATAGCGACGTTCGTCAAGCACTATCGCGGCGTGGACATGCCGCACGCGCTGTACTGCGCGGAGAACCCGGAAAGCGGCATCGCGTAAAGAAATATTCGCGCGGCGCTTGTATTCCCGCCAAGGGTGTGCTATACTGACCCAGTGTAAAGCACTGGTAAGCACGGAAACGTCTGTATTGAAAGAAGGGTTTAACGAAGAAGTGGGAGTTGCTTGGATGATCAGGACGGCGGACAGGTCTGTTCGTCGCATCCGATTTCATCCCAAAAGCAACGTATACCCGCTTTTTATTTATGCAAATCGCGGGAAAGGGCGCAAGCGTGGCACAGAAACGAGGACATGACAAGCAGGCGGACGTGACCGCCGTGGCGGACAAGCTGGCGGGGCAGATGGGCTACGAACTGGTGGAGGCGGCGTTCGAGCGCGAGCGCACGGGCGTGTACCTGCGCCTCTATCTGGACTGCGAGGCGGGCATATCGCTGGACGACTGCGAAAAGTACCACCGCGCCGTACAGCCGCTGCTGGAGCAGTTCGAGTACGACTTTCTGGAGGTCTGCTCGCCCGGTATCGACCGCCCGATCAAGACCGAGCGCGACGCGCAAAAGGCGCTGGGGCAGCAGGTCGAGATCCGGCTGTACAAGCCCGTCAACGGCGCAAAGTCCGTCGAGGGCGCGTTCCTCGGGCTGGAAGACGGCGCGTATGTCGTCGAGCGCGGCGGCGAGCGCCTGTCCTTCAATAAGAGCGACGTGGCGGTTTGCAGGCACGTGCCCGATCTGTCGGGCATCGGGGAAGAATGACCATCATAGTTTGGAAAGGGTAGAGAAAAATGGCAGTCAAGGCAGACATTTTGGACGCGATCAGCATGCTCGCGCGCGAAAAAGACATCAGCGAGGAATACCTCGTATCGACCACGGAAGAAGCGATCAAGGCGGCGTATAAGAAAAACTTCAAGCGCGGGCAGCAAAGCGCCGCCATGAACCTGTCGGTCGTGCTGTCCAAACAGGGCGTGCAGGTGTTCGCGCGCAAGGTCGTGGTGGACGAGGTCGAGGACGATTCGCTGCAAATGTCGCTTGCCGACGCGCGCCAGATCCGCGCGAACTTCGAGCTGGGCGACATCGTGGAGATCGACGTCACGCCGGACGATTTCGGGCGCATCGCGGCGCAGGCAGCCAAGCAGGTCATCATGCAGCGCATCCGCGAAGCCGAGCGCGGCAAGATTTACGACGAGTATGTCGAAAAGGAAAACGAGATCCTGACCGCCATCGTCGAGCGCGTCGAGCCCAAGTGCGTGTACGTGACGCTGGGCAACACCGAGGGCGTGATGGAGTCCGGCGAGTTCATGCCGGGCGAGGAATACCGCGAGAACGACCACATCAAGGTCTACGTATTGCAGGTGCACCGTTCGGGGCGCGACGCGGCGCGCTCGCCGCAGGTGTACGTCAGCCGCATCCATCCCGGGCTCATCAAGCGCCTGTTTGAAATGGAAGTGCCGGAGATCGCCTCGGGCGTGGTGCAGATCAAGCACGTCGCGCGCGAAGCCGGCAGCCGCACCAAGATGGCGGTCTACTCCAGCGACATGATGATCGACCCGGTCGGCGCGTGCGTCGGCCCGCGCGGCAGCCGCGTGGACAAGGTCGTGACAGAGCTCAAGAACGAAAAGATCGAC
>CAZEIC010000044.1:0-21806 GCA_964512175.1 uncultured Oscillospiraceae bacterium
ATCAGCGGGTCGTTGAAGTTGCCTACGTGCCCCGACGCGACCCAGACCGCGCGGTTCATGAGGATGGCGCAGTCCAGCCCGACGTTGTACTTGCTCTCCTGCACGAACTTTTTGAGCCACGCCTTCTTGACGTTGTTCTTGAACTCCACGCCCAAAGGCCCGTAATCCCACGCGTTCGCCAGCCCACCGTATATCTCGCTGCCCGCGAAAATGAAGCCGCGCACCTTGCACAGCGCCACCAGCTTGTCCATCGTCACCATGCCAAAGCCCCCTTCTTTCCATACGCCGAACATCATACCTATTATGTTGCCTTTTGTCAAGAATTTGACAGGTTTGCGCGGCTCGCTTATAATGGGCGTACTGGAGGTGACGGTATGAACCTGATTGACAAGCTCGAACGCAAGCTATACCGCGTGCCCGTGCCGCAAAACCTCATACGCTACCTTATCATCGGCATGGCGGGCGTGTTTTTGCTGGATTTCATCCTGCCCACGTCGGTCTATTCGTGGCTGACGCTCACGCGCGCGGGCGTGCTGCGCGGCGAGGTCTGGCGGCTGGTAACGTTCCTGTTCCTGCCGCCCAATACGTCCATCATCTGGATCGTGTTCTCTTTGTACCTACTATATATGTTCGGTACGGCGCTGGAAGCGCGCTGGGGCAGCCGCCGATTCCTGATTTTCTACGCGCTCGGCGCGCTGCTGAACATCGTCGCGGCGTTCGTCGCGGGCGCGGCGACGAACACTTACCTCAACATGACGCTGCTGCTGGCGTTCGCCGCCATCTACCCCGATTTTCAGTTGACGATCTTCTTTGTGCTGCCGATCAAAATCAAGTGGCTGGCGCTGCTGGACGTGCTCGGGCTGGTCTGGGCGCTGATCGTCGGGCCGACGTGGGCGGTGCGCCTTTCGGTGCTGCTGTCGGTCGCCAACGTGCTGGTTTTCCTCGGTCCTGATTTATACCACACCGTCCGCGCGCAGATGAGCTACTATAAGACGCGCGCGAATTTCAAGAGGAACACGCGGTGACGGAATAGAGGGATTAGGGAGTAGGGATTAGGGAGTAGGGGAACGAAGACGAGGCGCGAACGGCATAAACTCCATCGCGCCTCGTTTTCCTATTTCCTAATCCCTAATCCCTATTCCCTCCGTCACTCCCCGCGCATCTTCCTGCGAAACAGCGCCGCCGCGAGCGCGAAGAACGCGACCGCCCACGCGAGCGTGACCAGCACGGGCGCGAGCGCGTCGCCATTGCCCGACAGCGCGATCTTCACAACGTCCACCGCGCGCGCGAACGGCAGGATGTTGCAGACCGTCCGGAAGCCGCCGCCCATCGCGTCCAGGCTGAACCATGTGCCCGACAGCCACGCGGCGGCGTTGACGACCACCGAGTTCACGCCGGAGGACTGCTTATACCCGCATACGCTGCCAACCAGCAGCCCGATGGCGATGTACAAAAGTGCCGCGGGCAGCAGCGCGACGAGCGCCAGCAGCACGCGCGGCGTGACCTGCAGCCCGAACGCGAACGCCGTCGCGAAGCAGCACACGCCTTGGCACAGCGCCACGGGGATCAGCGGCAGCGAATAGCCCAAAAGGTAATCCCGCGCCTTGAGCGGCGAGGAAAACACGCGCATCAGGAACGAGCTTTCGCGGTCGCCGGAGAGCAGCATGCCTGTAAACAGCGACAGGAACGACAGCCCGAACACCGCCATGCCCGGCGCGAAATCGCCGATGGCGAACATCTCGGCAGGCATGTCGATAACGTTTTGCTTCATGACGGACATCAGCGTGATGAGCACCACCGGGAAACCGACGCCGAAGATCAGCGTCGAAAAATCGCGCGTGACTTCTTTGAAACAGCGCGAGGCAAACG
This sequence comes from uncultured Oscillospiraceae bacterium, assembly GCA_964512175.1. GTDB lineage: Bacteria > Bacillota > Clostridia > Christensenellales > Aristaeellaceae > CAZEIC01. The sequence goes on from CAZEIC010000044.1 coordinate 1,870, forward strand.
CCAGCATACGATTCATTCCGCATCCTCCTCGGTCAGCTGCAGGAACGCGTCCTCGAGCGTGTCCTTGCCCGCAGCCTGCTTGATTTCCTCCGCCGTGCCCAGCGCGCGGATGCTGCCGGCGTGCATCACGCCGATGCGGTCGCACAGCGCTTCCGCTTCCTCCAGATAGTGCGTTGTCAGCACGATGGTCACGCGCCCCTTGAGCGACTCGATCTCCTTCCAGAGGTCGCGCCGCGCGCGCACGTCCAGCCCCAGCGTCGGCTCGTCCAGAAACACGAGCTTTGGGTCGGATATCAGCGCCATGGCGATGGACAGCCGCCTTTGCATGCCGCCCGACAGCGTTTTGGCGCGGTCGCCCGCGCGGTCTTCAAGCTTGAATTCCCGCATCATGCGCGCCGCTTTTTCGCGCGCCTGCTCGCGGGAAAAGCCGTAGATGCGCGCCGTGAACTCGAGATTTTCGCGCACCGACAGCTTGGGCGCGACCGCCGTTTCCTGCGGCGATACGTTGAGCAATTGCTTGATTTCCGTCGGGTCGCCCAGAATGCTCTTGCCGAAGATGCGCGCGTCGCCCGCCGTCGCCGGCAGCAGGCAGCAGAGCATTTTGATGGTCGTCGTCTTGCCCGCGCCGTTTTGCCCCAGCAGCGCGAAGCACTCGCCCTGCTTGACCGTCAGCGTAAGCGCGTCCACCGCCGTTCTGCCCTTGAATTTCTTGGTCAGCCCCTCCGCCGCGATGGCGGGAAGGCAATCCATCCTGTCGCTCATTCGTCCGCGTCCTTTCCTTGCGCCTGCATCACCGCGTTGAAGATGTCCATGAACACCTCGTTTTTCACGATGGCGATGCCCTGCGTGATGTCGCCCAGCACGAGCAGCGAATCCCCCGGCTTGATGTCGAACACGTCGCGCGCCTGCTTGGGGATGACGATTTGCCCTTTCTCGCCGACCTTGACCGTGCCGAACACGTACTTTCCGTCCTTACCGTTCATACTTATCACCCCGAATCCTACTTTTCCAACAAGTACGACTAATCATACCACTGCGGTATAGCGGCTGTCAAGCGGGTGACGGGAATATTCTGGCTTGCGCATGTAAAAAACAGAGCGCGCCGCATCGCGCGGGCACGCTCCGTAGTTGGCGGCGCTATTAGTTGTCCGTAAACACGCCCCGGCACTGATAGAAATACTGCGCGCCGGAGACCGCCGTCAGCGCGGCGGCGACGATACACAGCGCGAGCGTCAGCCAATCGGGCGCTTGCAGCAGCGCCGCGAGCACGCAGAAAAACTGCGCGTTGGTTTTGAGCTTGCCGAGCATCCCGGCGGCGACGACGATACCGCGCTCGACCGCGACCAGCCGCAGCCCGTCCACCATCAATTCGCGCGCCGCGACCACGCACGCCAGCCACGCGGGCAGCCGCCCCATCGCGCACAGCGCGATCATCACCGTCATGACCAGCACCTTGTCGGCGACGGGGTCGGCGAACTTGCCGAAATTCGTGACGATGCCGCGCTTGCGCGCGATGTGCCCGTCGAGCAGGTCGGTCAGGCACGCCAGCGCGAACACGACCGCCGCGAATACCGGCTGACCCAGCCACAGCAGCGCCAAACAGATCGGGATCATCGCCACGCGCAGCAGCGTCAGTTTATTGGGCAGATTCATGGCACGCCTCCCTATTTTTGTTCAAACAGTCCGCGCTTGCCCGCGAAGCGCATAAGCGGCACGCCCAGCAGATAGCACGCGCCCAATTCGCCCAGCGCGACCGTCGCCATCGTCAGCGCGGGCGGCAGCGAATACAGGTATGCGAGCGTCAGCCCGACGATCACGCCGTTGCAGACAACGGGCGCGAGCGCCGCGAGCCAGACGCACGCGCGCAGCCTGCGCGTGAGCAGCGCCGCCAGCAGCGTGGCAAGGCTTCCGGCGATCACGTCGTACAGCGGCGCGCCGCACAAAAGGTTCGCCAGCAGACAGCCCACGAACAGCCCCGGCACGGCGGCGGACGACACGACCGGCAGCAGCGTCAGCGCTTCGGCGACGCGAAACTGGATCTGCCCGAAACTGACGGGCGCGAGCAGCCATGTCAGCGCGGCGTACAGCGCCGCGACGACCCCGCCTAAACACACATTCTTGACGACCGGTCTGTTCATGCAACCCTCCGCCCAGAATATACCACACTCTTTCGCGCATGGCAAGCGCGCCGTGCGCCCATACTGCCGATAGGGCAACGCGACAAGACCGTCATTGGATTCCCGGAGCTTGTCGCGCCGTCCCGGACGCTGAACGACCGGACGCTCCTTGCGGCGGCTGCTCGCGCGCGGAGGCTGCCGACGGGCTGACCCCGCGACGTTGGAACACGCCGACGGGCTTGTGCCCGGCGCATTGGGCGGTCGTGCCGCGCGGCGCGGCCGCCTGCGTCCTCCCCATGCGTGTTAAATAGGAAAGGAGAGGTGTCTATGCCATCCCAGCATACCCATTCCGACGGACAGTGTATCCATTGCACGGTCAAGTCCTGCCGCCATCACTTGCGTGACGACGACCAGTGCGCCCTGCGCTCCATCCAAGTCGCGCCCACGCCCATGGCGGACTCCGGCGACCCCTGCGACGAAAGCATGTGCAGCGATTACGAACTGCGGTAACGCTGCGCTGCGCTCGAAATGGCGGGAGACGCGCTTTGACGAAACGGGGGCTGCCGCGTGAACGCGTGGCAGCCCCTTCTCCGTTTTGCTTCTCTCCCTAAAACTGATCCGCGACCGGGATGTTCAAGAACAGCGGGAACCAGTTGCCGAGCGCCTTGGGCGCGGGCGCGAGCGCCGTCAGCGGCGACAGCGCGAGCCGCTGCGCTTGGAGCGCGGGCAGCGATACGTCGGGCGCGGCGTCCGTATCGCGGACGGTCACGCCGTCCTCATTGACAATGATTTCCAGCCTGCAAACGCCTTGCACCTCGAGCACTGCGCGCCCGTATGCCAGCGGACACGCGGCGTTTTTGAGCGTCAGCAGCGCGGCGAGCACGCGCCGCCAGTTGAGCACCGCGTACATGCCGTCGTCCGCGACCGTGGTATACTCGCAAAGCGCGTCCAGCGCGCGCACGCGCGAAGGCTCGTGCGGGTAGGCGAGCACGCGCGCGCCCTTGACCGCGCGGAACGCGAGCCACGCTTTCAGCACGCCGTACAGATCGTCCTCGTTCTCGAGCCGCAATTCCGGAATGTCGTTGCCGCGCGCGTACAAATAGCCCGCGAACGCGCCGCCGCGCCGGATGGCGAACGCCTCGCCCTGCCACGAACGCAGCACGGTCAGGAAGCCGTCAACGCTCCGCTGGCAAGAAATCGCCTGTTTGTCGTGCAGCGCGAGCGCGCTTTTCACGTCGCTCTCGGCAAGCGGCGCGAACGCGACGTCCGCGCAATCAACGTCCGCGAGCGCGTGGCGCACGTTGGCGTGATCCAGCGAGAACGCGATCTGCTGCCCGCCGCGCTCGAACCCGAAGTACTGATAGCGCTGGCGCTGCCCGCCGAGCGACAGCACGTCCAGCCCGCGCGCCCGTGCGTCCGCAAGCAGTGCCGCCATGCAGCCCTTCATGTGCCCCTCGCCGCGCGCGCGCGGGTGCGAGGACACCGTGCCGACATACCCGGCTTGCAATGTATGCTCGCCAATGCGCAGCGTCAGCGGCTGCAGCGCGACCTGCGCGCGGATGCGCCCGTCCTGCCGCGCGACATAGTGGATATCGGCAAACGCGCGCCCGGGCGCGTACACCTTGGGCAGGAGCACGGCGAAGTCGTGCGGCCTTGCCGACTGGCTGAACACGTAGTTCGCGAGGTCTAAAATCTCTTCCTCGTCGCCGAAGCGACCCTTTTCGTACACGGTCATGCGGGGTTACTCTCCTTCCGCGAATCGCCGCCCGAGCTTCCACAGCCCGCGCTCGAAATCAACGCCGTAGCGGTTGTCGGTCTTTTGCTCGTGGCTGCGCAGGATGCACTCGTAGGTGAAGTCGGTCGCCGTCTTCATGGCGTTCGCCAGCGAATACCCGTTGAGCAGCGCGCCCAGCAGCACGCTGCCGTATACGTCGCCCGTGCCGTGGTAGCTGCCGGGGACGCGCGCCGTCAGGTAAACCGCGAACTCGCCCGTGCGCGCGTCATAGCAGCACGCGCCCAGCTCGTTGTCCTTGAAGTACACGCCCGTGAGCACCGCCATCCTGGGCCCCAGCGCGCACAGCTTTTTGCACATGTCTTTGAGGTAGCCTTCGGTGTACGGCCCTTCCCGGAAGTCCTCGCCCAGCATGAACGCCGCTTCCGTGAGATTGGGCACCACGATGTCCGCGCCGCCCGACAGCTTCGCCATGCCGCGCGCCATGTCGTGCGTGAACAGCGGGTAGAGCTTGCCGTTGTCCGCCATCACGGGGTCGACGAGGATGAGGCTTTCGTCGGTGCGGAAGGCGTTGAAAATGTCGCGCACGATGTCGATTTGCGCGAGCGAGCCAAGATACCCGGAATACAGCGCGTCAAACGGGATATCCAAGCTTTTCCAGTGCTTATAAGTCGGGGTCATATCGTCGGTCAAATCGCGAAAGGTGTACCCGGTCAAGCCGCCCGTGTGCGTGGAGAGCACGGCGGTCGGCAGGCACGTGACCTCCACGCCGCACGCCGAGAGCACCGGCAGCGCCACCGTCAGCGAGCATTTGCCGAAGCCGGACAGATCGTGGATCGCCGCGACGCGCGGCGGGCGAACGGATGTGTTCATCATGGCGAGACCTCCTCCAAATAGCCTAGCAGCGCGATGCCCAGCATGACCATGCAGACGACCGCGTATTGCGTTTTCTTGAGCCGTTCCTTGAGCACGAGGCGCGACAGCAGCACCGACACCGCGCTGTAGGACGCGATCATCGGCGCGGCGACGACGGCGTTTTCCGCCATCGCCGATACGTAGAACACCTGCCCGACCGTCTCCAGCGCCGCCGCGCCCGCGCGCGGAAGCGCGCCCTTGACGGAAGCGGACAGCGGCTCTTTCTTCACGGCGTGCACATAGAGGAACGCCGCCAGCCCGCAGATAAAGAACGTCAATTCATAGCTCACCAGCGCTTGGAACTCCGACAGCCCATTTTCCAGCACCACCGCGTCGGCGAACGTGCCCGCGCCGTCGAGCAGCGAATAGGCGACGGGCAGCAATATCGCCGCCGCGCCCGAGCGGAACTTTTTGTCAAACGCCGCTTGCGGCTTGTCCTCCAGCGCCGCCAGCAGCACCACGCCCGCGCACATCACGCAGACCGCCACGAGCTGCCAGCCCGACATCGACATGCCCAGAAACACCGCGCACAGCAGCGCCGCGACCGCGCCCGACGTGTTGCACACCGGCGAGCAGACGGACAATTCGAGATAGCGCATGCCCAGATAACCCATCGTCATGGACGCGATATACAGCGCCGACACCGGCAGGTACGTCACGATGGAGGCGAGCAAAAACGTCTCGTCCGTCGTCAGCAGCGCGTACAGCGCGTGCGCGCCCATCAGCAGCCCGACCATCGATACGATTTTCAAGTGACTGCGCGAAATCTCGGGCGACGAGCTTTTCTTATAGAACAAATCCGCCCCGCCCCAGCATAGCACCGCCGTCAGCGCCGATAAAAACCACATGGCAGCAACCCTCGCTCTTCTAAAGTACTGTGGAAGCATACCGCAATGCAGAAGAAAAAGCAAGCCCCCACGGCTTTGCTTGACGAAGCGCCGCATATTTGGTATCCTGTGCGCGAAAAAGGGAGGGAATGCTGATGACGCATCCGAGCGAAGCCATCATGCGGGAGATCATCACCGACCAGTGGACGCGGGATTCCATCATCGCGGCGGTCGTGGACGCGCAGGGGAACATCCTCGCCAAGGGCGAAACGACGGTCGCAAAGGACTGCGACCCCACCTCGCACGCCGAAATCAACGCCATCCGAAGCGCCTGCAAGCGCCTCGGCACGGACAGGTTTCCCGCCGGGTGCTGGCTGTATACGACGTTCGAGCCTTGCCCGCTGTGCGCGTCCGCCGTGATCTGGGCGGGGCTGGACGGCGTCGCCTACGCCAACGACCCGCGCTATCGCGGCAAGGAGAATAACTGGTCGTTCATCTCCTGCCGCGACGTGCTCGCAAGCGGGAAGTACCTGCACGACGTTACGCTGGTCGAGAACCTGCTGCTGGACGAAATCAAGGCGTATTTTCTATAGGTCACGCATTTTTCTGTGCGTCGCCTCGATTGACTATCAACTTGCTTCATGTTATACTGTCCCTACTTTCGTAACGGAGGATTGACGGAATGGGCGAGATACTGGGCGATCTGTTTTCGGGCGTAACGTATTTATTCACCGTGCCCGGGCTGAAGACGCTGTGCATGTTCGTGATTGCGGGCGTGCTGATTTACTTGGCGATCAAAAAGGACTACGAGCCGGCGCTGCTTTTGCCCATCGGCTTTGGCGCGATTCTGGCGAACCTGCCGCCTGTGCTGGAGACGATGATGCCTTCCGCGCTGGGCGAGGGCGGGTTTCTGACGATCCTGTTCAACGCGGGCATCGCCACCGAGCTGTTCCCGATTTTGATTTTCGTGGCGGTCGGCGCGATGATCGACTTTTCGCCGCTCATCAAAGACCCGTCGATGATCTTCTTCGGCGCGGCGGCGCAGTTCGGCATCTTCGCGACGTTCCTGATTTCGCTGGTGCTCATCCCCATCGTGCTCCCGGCGACGGCGGGCGACAACAGTCTGATTTTGCGGCTCGCGTCCGCTATCGGCATCATCGGCGCGGCGGACGGCCCGACGACGCTGTACGTCGCCAACCACTTCAAGCTCGTCGAATACATGGCGCCCATCTCGGTCGCGGCGTACAGCTATATGTCGCTCGTGCCGGTCATCCAGCCGCCGGTCATCCGCGCGCTGACGACCAAGCAGGAACGCATGATCCGCATGGAGTATCAGGACGCGCGCGCGCCCAAGCTCGTGCTGATTTTGTTCCCCATCGTCGTGACGGTGGTCGCGGGCATCATCGTGCCGATGTCCGCGCCGCTGGTCGGTTCGCTCATGTTTGGCAACCTGATTCGCGAGTGCGGCGTGCTCGAAAGGCTGTCCAAGACCGCGCAGAACGAGCTGGCGAACCTCGTCACCATCCTGCTGGGCATCACGATCGGCTCGACGATGGTCGCGGAAAACTTCCTGCGGCTGGACACGCTGCTCATCATGGCGCTGGGGCTGTTCGCGTTCGTGTTCGACACGGCGGGCGGCGTGCTGTTTGCCAAGCTGCTCAACCTGTTCCGGAAAAACAAGGTCAATCCCATGATCGGCGCTGCGGGCATCTCGGCGTTCCCGATGAGCGCGCGCGTCATCCAGAAAATGGCAAAAGAGGACGACCCGTACAACTTCGTGCTCATGCAGGCGACGAGCGCGAACGTGTCCGGGCAGCTTGGTTCGATCGTCGCGGGCGGCATGGTGATCACGCTGGTGACAATGCTGCTGGCGAAATAACGGCGGCGGGCGACCGCAGGTCGCCCCTACGGCGGGGTTTTTCTGCCGCATGAACCGGCGATGAAACATCCGCAATGAACAACGCGGACGCAAGTATCCACGGTACACAATCTGCCGCATGAACCGGCGATGAAACATCCGCAATGAACAACGCGGACGCAAGTATCCACGGTACACAATGTAGGGGCGACCTGTGGTCGCCCGTGAATGAGAGATTCTGGAGGGTACGCGACATGACATTACTCGAAAAAGGGCTCACCGTCACGGGCATCGGGCTGGCGGGCGTGTTCCTCGTGCTCTGCCTGTTTTACGTGACCATCAAGCTCATGCAGCGCGTCAAGACAAAGGAAGAAAAGTAATGCGCTGCGTGGTGCAGCGGGTGACGGAAGCGTCCGTCACGGTGGACGGCGAAACGCGCGGGCGCATCGGCAGCGGGCTGTGCGCGCTGGTCGGCGTGGAGACAGGCGATACCGAGAAGGACGCGGAATATCTGGCGGGCAAGGTCGCCAAGCTGCGAATCTTCGAGGACGAGCAGGGCAAAATGAACCGTTCGGCGCTCGACATGGGCTATGCCGTGCTCGCGGTCAGCCAGTTTACGCTGCTGGGCGACGCGCGCGGGCAAAACCGTCCGGGGTTCACGCGCGCGGAAGAACCCGAGCGCGCGAACGCGCTGTACATGCGCTTTTGCGAGGCGCTGCGCGGGCTTTCCGTCCCCGTGGAGACGGGCGTGTTCCGCGCGCACATGCGCGTGGCGCTCGTCAACGACGGTCCTGTGACCATCCTGCTGTGCTCCAGAAAGACGTTTTGACATGAAGATCGTCACGCTGCCGGTCGGCGCGCTTCGCGCGAACTGCTACGTGCTGTACGACGAATCGCGTCGGGACGCGCTGGTGGTCGACCCGGGCGGCGACGCGGACGCGATCCTGCGCGCGCTTGCCGGCAGGAAACCGACCGTGCTGTTGACCCACGGACATTTTGATCACACGGGCGCGCTGCCGGCATTTGCGGACGCGCGCATATGGATGCACGCGCTCGACGCGCCGATGCTGTCGGACGCGTCGCTGTCGGTCGGCGCGGAGTTCGGCGATACCGCGCCGCGCCCGCCCGCGACGGACTATGTGCAGGAAGGCGACGAACTATCGCTCTGCGGTCTGCGCGTGCATGTTTTGCACACGCCCGGGCACACGCCGGGCGGCGTTTGCTATGATATCGAGGGCGCGCTGCTGACCGGGGACACGCTGTTTGCGCACGGGTACGGGCGCGTCGATTATCCCGGCGGCGACCAGCGCGCGCTGATTCGCTCGTTGCGGCGGCTGCTTGCCCTGCACGGGCGGACGTACTACCCCGGGCATGAGGAAGCGGGGCTGATTCGGTGACGACGGTGTCTGTGTTTACGCCAAACGTTGCGTTCGCGCCCGACATCGCGGACGTGGCGCGCGTGTTTTTGTTCGATATCGAATTGCTTGTTAACCGCGACGGCGGGGCGATATGCGTCCGCCACGAGGAATGGCGCGAAGGAATCGAGCGCGTCTGCCGCGTGACGGTCGACGGCGTATCGTCCGAACGCCGCGAAATCCCGCGCGAGGACGCGCTGGAGGAGAAGCGGCTGCACAAGCGGCAGGTCAAGCTCGCGGCGTTCGACTGCTTTTGCGCGCTGACCGGGCAACATCCGCCGTGGGGCTCGCTGACCGGCGTGCGCCCCACGCGATTGGTCTATGCCGAAATGGCGCGCGGGCTGTCGCTGGACGGCGCTGTGCACGCCGTCGCCGAACGCTTTTCGGTGCGCGAGGACAAGGCGGCGCTGCTCCGCGATACCGTGCAGACGCAGCTTGCGTTGCCCGCGCCGCGCGCGCGGGACGTGGATATTTATGTCGGCATCCCGTTCTGCGTGTCGCGGTGCGCCTATTGCAGCTTCCTGTCGGGCGAGGTGGGGGACGGACGGCTGCTTGCGCCCTACGTGGACGCGCTTTCGCGCGAGTGCGCGAGCGTGCTGCCGCTGATTGACGAGGCGGGGCTTTCGCCGCGCGCGTTTTATATGGGCGGCGGCACGCCGACTTCGCTTCCCGAAGACCTGCTCGACCGCGTTCTGACGGCGCTCGACCCCGTGCTCTCGCGCTGCCAAGAGGTGACGTGCGAGGCGGGCAGACCCGACACCATCACGGCGGGCAAGCTCGCCGTGCTCAAGCGGCACGGCGTGACGCGCATTTCCGTCAACCCCCAGACCATGCACGACGTAACATTGGAAAGAATTGGCAGGAAACACACGCGCGCGCAGACGGAGGAAGCGTTCGCGCTCGCGCGGGAGGCGGGCTTTGCGCATGTCAACATGGATGTGATCGCCGGGCTGCCGGGCGAGGATATCCGCATGTTTATGCAGACGCTTGAATGGATAGCCGCCTTTTTGCCCGAGAGCCTGACGGTGCACGCGCTGTGCGTCAAGCGGTCGAGCGTCTTTCACCTGTACGGGAAGGCGCTGCCGGATGCCGAGACCGCCAGCGCGATGGTCGCCGCCGGGCGCGAAACGGCGCGCGCGCTCTCGATGCGCCCCTATTACCTCTACCGCCAGAAGTACGCCGCCGGCAACCTCGAAAACGTCGGCTACGCGCGCCCCGGGGACGAATGCCTGTACAACGTGGACATGATGGAGGAAACGGCGAGCATCCTCGCGCTTGGCGCGGGCGGCATTTCCAAGCGCGTGCGCGACGCGGTGCTGCGCATCGAGCGCGCGCCCAATGTCGCCGATATCCAAGAATACATCGCCCGCGTGGACGAGATGGCGCAGCGGAAACGCACGTTGTTTCTGACTGAATAAATATACAGGAGGGTACTGCCATGAACACCCGCATCTATGCGCACAGGGGCGCGTCGGGGTACGCGCCGGAGAACACCTTGGAGGCGTTCGCGCTTGCCGCGAAAATGGGCGCGGACGGCGTGGAGCTGGACGTGCACCTTTCGCTGGACGGCGAGCTGATCGTCACGCACGACGAGCGCATCGACCGCGTGTCGGACGGAAGCGGGCTGGTGCGCGACATGACGCTTGCCCAGCTCAAACGCTTCCACTTCAACAAGACGTTCCCGGAATACAAGGACGCGCGCGTGCCGACGCTGCGCGAGGTCTACGAGCTGCTCGAACCGACCGGGCTGCACGTCAACGTCGAATTGAAAACCAACCTGTTTGATTACCCCGGCATCGAGGAAAAGTGCGTGGCGCTGGCGCGTGAAACGGGCATGGAAGCGCGCGTGCTGTATTCGTCGTTTAACCACCACAGCCTGCTGCGCGTCAAGGCGATCGACGCGTCGCTGCCCTGCGGCATCCTCTATGACAACGTGATGGTGCGCCCTTGGGAGTACGCCAAGGGGCTCGGGCTGAACGCGCTGCACATGCACTATTCCGAGCTGCGTATTGCGGGCGCGGTGCAGGCGGCGCACGCGGCGGGGCTGCTGGTCGACCCGTGGACGGTCAACGACGAGGACATGATGCGCGAGTGCGCGCGGCTGGGCGTGGACATCATGATCACCAATTACCCGGACAAAGCGCGGCAAGTCGCGCTTGCCGCGAATGCAGGAATGTGAAGGTTGCAGGCACAGAGAACGGCGGGCATTTTCGCCCGCCGTTTTCATTGATTGTCGGTTTTTTATTCGCCCTGCGCCGCGAGTTTCCGTTGTTTTGCTTCCCACGGTATCAGCTTGTAGCAGCCGACCAGCGCGCAGCAGCACAGCACCCAGCCCAGCGGGTAGCCAAGCCCGATGTACAGCGGCTCGTTGGCGACGCGCGACATGACGTACAGGTAGCATTGCCTTGCGGCGACGAACGTCGAGAGCATGCAGATCATCGGCGCGACGGATTCGCCCGCGCCGCGCAGCGCGCCCGAGAGGATGTCGTTGACGCAGCAGAACAGGTAAAACGGCGATATCCACAGCACGAACAACTGTCCGAAGTACAGCACTTCGGGCTTTTGATTGAACAGCGACAGCAGCGGCTTTGCAAACAGCATCAGCGGCGTCATGAGCGTCGCGGTGCACAGAAGGCAGACGAGCAGCGCCGTTTTCGTGCCGCGCTTGGCGCGCGCGATATTCCCCGCGCCGAGGTTTTGCGACACGAACGTGGTGTTGGCAAGGCTGACCGACTGCATCGGCAGCAGCGCGAACTGGTCGAGCTTGCCGTAGACCGCCCAGCCCGCCGCGCAATCCGAGCCGAAGACGTTGATGTACGACTGCACGAACACGTTGGAAAACGAGGTCAGCGCCGATTGCAGCGCCGCCGGCAGCCCGATTTTCACAATGCGCGGCAGCATGCCCTTATGAAAGCGGATGTGCGAAAAGCGCAGCTTGTAGCTGCCGTCCGAGCGCGCGAGCACGTACAGAATCAGCACCGCCGACAGCGCCTGCGAGATGATCGTGGCGTACGCCACGCCCGCGATGCCCCAGCCGAACGCCACGACGAACACAAGGTCGCCCACGGTGTTGAGCACGGCGGAGAAAATCAGGAAATACAAGGGTCTGCGCGAATCGCCGATGGCGCGCAGGATGCCCGCGCCCATGTTGTAGACCATCAAGCCCGCCACGCCCGCAAAATAGATGCGCAGGTACGTCGTCGCCTGCGGGAGCACGTCCTCGGGCGTTTTCATGAGCCGGAGCATGTCGGGCGCCATGATCGTCCCCAGCGCGGTGAACAGCACCGCCAGACACGCCGTCAGGCAGATGGTGGTGTGCACCGCGTCGTGCACGCTCTTTTCGTCGCGCGCGCCGAACGACCGTGCGATAACGACCGTCGCGCCGGTCGAAAGCCCGGCGAAAAAGCCCAGCAAGGTATTGATGATGGGGCCCGTCGAGCCGACCGCCGCCAGCGCCTGCGAGTTGACGAAATTGCCCACCACGATGGTGTCCACCGTGTTGTACATCTGCTGGAAGATCAGCCCCAGCAGCATGGGCGCGGCAAAGCGCACGAGCTGCCGCCAGATCGTGCCCTGCGTCATGTCGATGTTTTTTCCGACCGCGTGTGCCATTGCGTAAAACCCTCCGTGCAGACAAGGATACACCTTTTTTCATGTTTATGCAAGTAAACGAAAAAAGGACGCTCCCGCGAAGGAGCGCCCCAGCTCACCAAAAAACCGCCTCTCGCGGTGTCGCCTGCGGGATGGCAAGGGGCATCACGTACCGACGTGTACGCTCAACCCCTTGCCACCCTTGGCTCCTAGCGATAGGTGGCTTTTTGGCAAGCTGCTATCTTTCTGAGCGCTGCTTAATAATTCTGGGGCATGATCTCGAAGTACGCCTGCGGATGCTTGCACACCGGGCAGACCTCGGGCGCGCTGTCGCCCTCGTAGATGTGCCCGCAGTTGCGGCAGTGCCAGCGCGTGGGCGTATCGCGGACGAAGACTTCGCCCTGCTCGATGTTCTCGGCGAACGCGCGATAGCGCGCCTCGTGCTCGGCTTCCACGCCCGCAACGCCGTCGAAGGACTTGGCGAGCGCGTCGAACCCTTCCTCGCGCGCGACCTGCGCGAACTCTTTGTACATCTGCGTCCATTCCATGTTTTCGCCGTTGGCGGCGGCGAGCAGGTTCTTGAGCGTGTCGCCCGGCTGCTTGCCCTCGGCAAAGCCCGCGAGCGCGCGCAGCCAGAGCTTGGCGTGCTCCTTTTCATTGAGCGCCGTTTCCTCGAAGATGGCTGCAATCTGCTGATAGCCTTCCTTCTTGGCTGCGCTGGCGTAGAAGTCGTACTTGGTGCGCGCGGCGCTTTCGCCGTTGAACGCCGCCCACAGGTTCTGTTCGGTGCGCGATCCCTTGAAATCCATGCGTGCTTCCTCCTTATTGGCTGTCGATAGGAAATATACCCATTTGCGTGAAACGCAAAACGTCCGTCACGAAAAAACCCCGAGCAGCGCCAGCAGCGAACTGCCCGCCATCAGCACCGCCAGCACGATGCAGAGCGCGCGCACCATCAAGGTTCGCTTGCTGACCCGTTTTTTGACCGCCATGCGCATCGACCTCCATTGTTTGTTCATCAGCATTATACTCGGAATCGCGCCGAAAGTAAAGAGCGCGGAAAATCGTTGTTTTTAGCCGCGCAATTGTGGCGTTGATGCGGCGCTTCTGTACAAAACGGGCGGTTCATGGTATGCTGACAATGCGAAGGGGAGGCGCGCCTCCCGGACGCTGCGTTTTTACGGAAGTAAGGAGGAGTACCATGCACATCAAACCCAAGCTCATCGGCATACTGGCGGGGCTGCTCATCGTGGCGCTGCTGGTGTTTTCCGGGCTGTACCGCGTGGGGCAGGGCGAGGAAGCGCTCGTCATCACCTTCGGCGAGGTCACGGCGGTCAAAGGCCCCGGGCTGTACTGGCACATCCCGCTGCTGCAGAGCGTGATTGCCGAAAGCGTCACGACCATCCACACCGTGGAATACGGCTACCGCACGGTCCGGCAAGGCTCGGGCGGCGCGTCGGCGACGTACATGGACGTGGAATCGGAGTCCGTCATGCTGACGAACGACAACAGCATCGTGCAGCTCGAAGCCATCTACCAGTACACCATCCGCGACGTGAAGGAATACACCTTCGACGTGGACGACCCGCAGGGCACCTTGCAGCTCGCGTTCGAGGCGATCCTGCGCCGCAACATCCAGAACCGGTCGCTGGACGACGCGCTGCTGAACAAGGAAGAAATCGAGCTGGAAGTGCTGCCCGATTTCCAGACGCTGATCGATTCCTACGCTATGGGCGTGAAAATCAACAGCGTGCACATCCAGAACATCACCGTGCCCGACGAGGTGACGGCGGCATACGAGGACGTGAACAACGCCAAGAACGAGAAAACGCGTCGGCTCGACGAAGCGGAGCGCTATGAAAACGAAGTGCTGCCCATCGCGCGCTCGACGGCGTACATGACCGTACAGGAAGCCGAGGGCTACAAGGCGGACGTGGTCGCGGCGGCGGAGAGCGAGGTCGCGGTGTTCACCGCGGTGCTCGATAAATACAAGGCGGCGCCCGAAATCTCGCGCACGCGCCTGCTGATTGAAACGATGGAGGAAGTGCTCGCGGCGGCAGGCAAGGTCGTCGTCGCGGATAACGAGTCCGAGGTCGTCAAGATCGTGGACATCACCGAGACGGAGGATTCCAAGAACACCGTCGCGGCCGTGGAGGGCATGTAATATGAACGCAGACTTTAACACCCAGCGCCCCGCGAGCGACGCGAGCGCCAAGTTCCAAGCATCGCTGCGCAAGAACCGCAAGACGCTGATCATCGCCGCGCTGGCGCTCATCTTGCTGGCGGTGCTGGTTTCGGAGTGCACGTTCGTGGTCGGCGAAGCCGAGCAGGCGGTCATCAGCCGCTTCGGCGTGATCACGCGCGTCATCATCAACGAACACAACGATTTCCACGAGCAATACAAGGATCTGCTCAAGGACGAAATCTCCTTGAGCGAGGGCGTGAAGCTTGTGAAGGCTTCCGGTCTTCAGTTCAAGCTGCCATTCGTGGACAAGGCGGAGATCTACTCCGCGCGGCTGTTCACCTATACGTCCAGCTCGGAGACGGTCAACACCGCCGAGAAAAAGCAGTACAACATCACGACCTACGCCCAGTGGGCGATCACCGACCCGGCGCTGTTCTCGCTCAAGCTCGGCAGCATGACGAGCGCGGAGAACCAGCTGGACAACCTCATCCACCCGGTCATCGTGCAGGCGATCAACCACATGATCGCCGAGGATTTCGTCTCCAACAAGGACGCGCTCAACGCCGCGCTCGCGCACGGGCTGCAAACCATCAACCAGTCGATGGCGGTGCGCGGCATCGAAATCAAGGACATTCAGGTGCACCGCACGATTTTGCCCGCCGCCAACCTCGCCACCACCTACGCGCGCATGCAGGCGGACCGCGAAAAGGTCGCCCAGCAGCTTCGCTCGGAGGGTCAGGAGGCGTATCAGATGGCGGTCGCCGACGCGGACTTGCAGGCGCGCGTCATCGAGGCGAACGCTATTTCCGAGGCGGGACGCATCCGCGGCGAGGGCGACGCGCAGGCGCTGGAAATCTACGCCGCCGCATACGCCAAGGACGCGGAGTTCTACTCCTTCTGGCGCTCGCTGCAGGCGCTCAAAACCTCCGTCAATGAGAACGCCACGCTCATCCTCGACCGTACACACCCGCTCTGGTCGCAGCTTCTGGCGTGGGGGTTTGAGGGGAAGTAAAAGGGAAGAACGAAAAGTGAATAGGGAATGGTCGATAATTGCGGTCAAATATTGTTTTTATCGGCGGCGCTTCGGAAACGGAGCGCCGCTTTGCAAAGATGCTGTGATCGTGTAAAAAACGCATTGACTTTGTTGACAATTCGTGCTATACTGCCAAACGCTGACGTTGTTCAGCGCTTGCCAATATAGCTCAGCTGGTAGAGCAGCGGTTTCGTAAACCGCAGGTCAAGGGTTCGAGTCCCTTTATTGGCTCCAGACGAGGTGTAGCGCAGCTTGGTAGCGCGTTTGGTTCGGGACCAAAAGGCCGCTGGTTCAAATCCAGTCACCTCGACCAGTCTCAAATGCTTGATTCGTAAGGGTTTGCGGGTCAAGCGTTTTTCTTTGCCGCCGTGTATAAAAGGCTGTTTGTACCCATTTTCGCCCATATGTCACATTGCATGTCACATTCTGGGGGAATGATAAGGCGTCAAACCCTTACTGTACAACGGTTTATTGGAGGTGTCGCTTGTCACGTCAATTGTCACATTGCGGGGCTAAACATGCCTTGTATGATACTGCTTGCCGCCTCGACATCCTCCTGCTGCGTGTGGGTGTAGATTTGCCGTAACGTCTGTACGTCCGCATACCCCCCGATTGTCTGAAGGGTTTTCTCTGGTATCCCCGCGCGGTTAGCGAACGTCATAAAAGTGTGCCTGAAGTAATGCGGGGTTTTTTCGTACACGTTGATTGTTCGCTTGATACGCTCCCACATGCGCTTACAGGTGGTTTGTGTTATCGGGTCTTCACCGCCGCCGATAACAAACACATTGGGATTGCCAGCTATCAACCATTCCCGCAACTGTGGGTGTAACGGAATGTCCCTCACCCCTGCCGCCGTCTTTGGCGTGGATATGACTGGGTGATTTGCTTTGAACGTCACGCCGCGCCGAACATGTATAACACCGTTTGTGAAGTCAATATCCTGCCATTTCAAGCCTAGAACCTCATTGCGCCGCATGCCTGTATAGACAAGCAATGCCACATATTGACGGTCTCTTTCCTCGGTGAGCTCATGTATGCGGTTGATTACATCCAACGCTTCATCGCGCGTTAATGGCTCTCTAACCGTCTTGCGGGTGGAAGGGTTTGACAAGCGTTTGCTCCGTGCAGGGTTGCGGGTAATTATTCCATCCTCCAGCGCGCTTTCGAGTATCATTCCTAGAAGCATCTGCATTTCATGGATGCTCTTTCTGGAATACTCTGCTTTGCCGTTCATAAACATCTGAATATCATCCGTTGTGATTTCCTCGATGAACCTATCACCGAATGCCGGTATTAGATGTTTCTTGAGTAAACTTGCGTATTCTGATAACGTGGTATGTTTCTTGCTTGCGTCTTTATACAGTCTTTTCCAGTTCTCCGCATAAGGCTTGAACAGGGTTTTCTGTGTTGTTGTAACATTTACTGTGCTTGCTTGGTTAGCTTGATTTATGAGCGCTGCCGCCGCGACTAGAATATCTTGCATAGTGTAGCCTGTTACCCACTTGTCTATGCCGTTCACATTTACGCGTTGTTTGATTCTCTTTGCCATGTCGGTTTCCTCTCTCTCCAACAATGGCGTTTGTCTTTGTGCCTGTATTTCTTTGTCAAGGTTCGTCAAGGCTTTCTCGCGGCTCGCCGTCTGGTCTAGCTCAAGTTGTTGGCTCGCCGCCTTGGCTATACCTTGCTCCACCGCCCTCGCGATTATCTGCTGGAGGGTGTGTTCATCCTACACTATTTGGCTCATCGTGTCAATTTTCCTTCTCTTTTCTTCAGTATTTCTCTGTATTCGTTTATTATTTTCATTGTTTCTGGTGTTAGACTATATTCCCAAACTGTCATGCCATCATTATCTTTGTGCCAACTCATGAATTTAATATCGTGAACGAATAGGAATTGTTCGAGTTTCCTGCTTGTAGTTTCAAATGTGTTTATATCGTGCATTGTACTGGCGTAGCTCATTCTTTCAAACCCCTCTTCCTTATTTCTTTCTTTGTTTAGGCGGGCGCTTTGTGAGCGCCGCCAACATATCTGTAACATTCAGCCTATTAAGCATTGTATTAACTCCGCGCGGTATGTCGCATTAGAGACTCTAACCGCCCCGGCGGAGTTATAAGGTTATAGTCTGCCGAGAGTACCTAGGGAGTGATAAAAGCATAGAGAGATTTTTCCATCCTACCTCATAAAGGTAATTATAAGTTTTGGAGTCCCGGAGATATGTAAAGCATTGAAAGCAACTCTGTTATTAATTAGGCAGTTTTGGAAAGCGAAGTGTCTGTAAGACAAGAAAGATTCTTCAGTGAACTCCGATTAGATAGGTTAATGTCTTGGATACCGCCCTTCTGGAGTGTAGCTATTGTTCTTCTCTACATAACACAGAGAGATTCTTTCGTCCTACCTTGTAAGTATAATAATAAGTTTTGGAGTCCCGGAGAGTAGTAAACATATTACATACTGTGTAAGGTCTTTAGTAACTACGTTATTAATTGACAAGTTTTTATACCGCCATTCCCGCCCCCTTCAAATGTCTGCATTTAGAACCCCGTTTCTGGGGTAGAAGGTACAAACGCCTTACCTTCTCTTGATAATGGTTCTGAAACCCTTGATTTTCCTAGGTTTTTTGGCGGTACTTTTTCTACGATTTGCCTTACCATTGGACGCTATTTGCTTCTTTGCGCATGTACTTATTTGTTACCGTGTAGAAAAAGTAACCCCCATCTCCCGAGCTGGACGATGAATCACTCTAGCACCTCTTGACTATGCTCTTGAAAGCCTTGATTTTCCTTGCTTTTACTCGGGTACTTTTTCTACGTTTTGCTCTTGTTCTACGCCTCCAGCTATTCCCCCTGTCTGTCTGCATTTAGAACCCCGTTTCCGGGCTTCAAGGTACAAACACCTTACCGCCTCTTGACTATGGCTTGAAAACCCTTATTTTACAAGGCTTCTACAAGTCCTAAACATCGACATTTTGCCCCTTTCCATTGTAAACAAAACAGCGCCCCGGCGTTGGCTTTTGGCGCTGTCTGTCTGTTGGATTGTCTGCGATAGCCTTGGCTTGTGCGTTACTTGGCTATTGTTGCTCCTGCTCCTGCTGCTTGCGTGTTGCTATCGCCCTGTTGATGGTTGCCGTGCTGATGCCTGTTGCCTTGGCTATGTCCGATATGCTCATGGTGTTTGCGTCATACAACGTTAATGCCTTCTCAATCTTCGCCTTGTCGGTTCTGGGTCTACCGCCCTGCCTGCCTCTAGCTTTTGCCGCCTTCAACCCGTCCTTCGTTCGTTCTGCGATAATGTCCCTCTCAAACTGGCTCAACGCGGATAGCATCGTCAACATCATCTTGCCTGTTGCGGTCGTTGTGTCAAGCTGTTCCTTTAGACTGATCAGATTCACTCCGTTGGCGGTCAATCGCTCTACCGCCTCCAGTAGGTCTTTTGTTGAGCGTGATAGTCTACTGAAGCTGTTAACAATGAGCGTATCGCCCTGCCGGAGCGTTTCCAGCATCTTGTCGTATTCCGGTCTGTGTGCTTTCGTGCCCGTCATCTTTTCTTGAAATATTCGTTCTACGCCTTGCGCCTTTAGGTTGTCTAATTGCCTGTCAAGATTCTGCTCTTGCGTGCTCACCCGCGCATATCCTATCTTCATTGCTTCCACCTCCGCTTTGGTAGCTTCACTCTATCACAAACGGAGGTTATTGTCAATATGTTTTTGATACAAGTTTTGAATTAACTTTTCTGTGTTTTGATATGAGTATTGATATACCGCCCTGATTGTATCACAAACGTTCGTTTTTGAATCGTTGTCTGATCCGGTGTAATGTGCGGTATGCTTGCGTGTAGCTAATCCCTATTCGCCGTGCTGCTTCTGCGATGGCTATTCCCTCCAACCTCATTCGGATTAGTTGTTGTTCGCGCTCCTCCAGCAAGGATAACATGTTCTGAAGCTCCACCGCCCCGAACATGTCAACGCCAGTTGGTATCTCAACCGCCTCATGGTTGATTGTGTATACCCTGTCATGATTCCCTGTTCTGAACGCCCAATAGGGAACATAAACGGGGTAGTCCCGTCTAACAGCATCGTATAACGCTCTCTTGATAGTCAAGTAACACCTTTGGTAGTCCTGCTGTTCGTGCGTTTTTATGTGCTCCCAAAACGCTAACCTCGCTTCCTGCATCAAGTCCTCCGTGTCGGTTGTACACCAACTACACCGCCTCTGGAAACTGTTGACAATGCGCTGTAACATCGGTTCGTATTGCTCCATCAACTGTT
>CAZEIC010000045.1:0-21157 GCA_964512175.1 uncultured Oscillospiraceae bacterium
CAAGGTCGTGAAAAACAAGGTCGCGCCGCCGTTCCGGTCGTGCGAGTTCGACCTGCTGTACGGGCAGGGCATCAGCCGCGAGGGCACGATATTGGACATGGCGGTCGCGCGCGATATCATCCAGAAAAGCGGCGCGTGGTTCTCTTATAAGGACGTGCGCATCGGGCAGGGACGCGAGAACGCGCGCAATTATCTGCACGATTATGTGGACGTGTGCGAGGAAATCGAGGGCATCTTGCGCAAGGAGCTGTTCGCCGCGCCCGGCGAGCCGCTGAAAGAGGAGCAAATCGCGCCCGCGCCCGCCGTAGAAGCGGAAGCGGATACGGACGAAGAGACGTTGGACGAGGAATAAGGAATAGGGAGCAGGGAATAGGGGTTACGAGAGGTTTAGGAACTGGGGGAACATGAGTAATATGCGCATCGCTCTGCGTCCCGTCGTCCCTGTTCCCTTCGTAACCCCTAATCCCTATTCCCTACTCCCTAATCCCTCTTTATCATTCTGCTTGCAATAGCAGTTCGATTTGCCCTTCGCGTATCGCGTCGAGGTTCTTTGCGATGCGCTCTTTGTCCCAGTTCCACCAGCGGATGTTGAGGAGCTTTTCCACCGTATCGTCCGGGAAGCGCTGGCGGATGAACTTGGCGGGCACGCCGCCGACGATGGCGTAGGGCGGCACGTCCTTGGTAACGACCGCGCGCGCGCCGATGATCGCGCCGTCGCCGACCGTCACGCCCGCAAAAATCACCGATTCGTAGCCGATCCACACGTCGTTGCCGACGACGATATCGCCCTTGTTGTCCCA
This sequence comes from uncultured Oscillospiraceae bacterium, assembly GCA_964512175.1. Classification (GTDB taxonomy): domain Bacteria; phylum Bacillota; class Clostridia; order Christensenellales; family Aristaeellaceae; genus CAZEIC01. The sequence continues at coordinate 801 of CAZEIC010000045.1, forward strand.
CGCCCGCGCGACGTTGCGCGCTTCCAGCCCCCATTCCTCGAAGAAGATGGGGAAGGGGTAGGTAGACAGCGCGCCGAGTTTATGGTTCGCGCTGTTAAAGAGAAATTTTGCGCCGCAGGCAATCGAGCAAAACTTGCCGATCACCAGCCTGTCGTGATTGACCGGGTAGTGATAGAGCACGTTGTTGCGCTCGAAATCCACCGGGTCGCGCACGAAATCGTTGTACATGGTGTATTCGCCCACCTCGATGGCGGGATTGGTGATCGCTTCGCGCAGGTAAATGGTCTGCCTGTCGTTCGTCCTTGGATAGAGCGCCCTGTTCCAGTCAGTCATATGTGCCTCCGTTATAGCGTGTGCGTCATGGCGCAGAAAGGAAACCGTGTTTTCAGCGCTTCTTCCGCGCTTCTCGCCGCGTCCGCGCTGTGGAACACGCCGAACACCGCCGAGCCCGAGCCCGTCATTTGCGCGGCGCGCGCCCCACGGTCGCGCAGCGCGGCGATCGCCTGCGATATCGGCGGGCGCAAGCGCGTTGCCGTCTGTTGTAAATCATTCCCCAGCGCGCCTGCGAGCGCGCGCAAATCGCCGAGCGCCAGCGCGTCCGCCGCTTTCTCGGTATCGGGGCGCGCGAGCGAACGTTCAAACTGCCCGAACACCTCGCGCGTGCTCAGCCCTTTGCACGGCTGGATGACCACCAGCCACACGGCGTGCGCGCACGCGAGCGGCGTTAGTTCCTCGCCGATGCCCCGGGCGCGGCACAGCCCGCCCGTCAGGCAGTACGGCACGTCCGCGCCGAGCGTCAGCCCGAGCGCGCGCAGCCTGCCTTGCGAAATGTCCAGCCCCCAGAGCGCGCACAGCCCGCGCATGACGGCGGCTGCGTCCGCCGACCCGCCGCCCAGCCCCGCGCCCACCGGGATGCGCTTTTCCAGCGTGATGCGCGCGCCGCGGCTTTCGCCCGCTTCTTTCTGAATCAGCCGCGCCGCGCGCAGCGCGAGGTTGCTTTCCCCCGGCGGCACGCGCGCCGCGCCCGCGACGCGGAACGTCAGCGCATCGGCGGTTTCCAGCGTCACCACGTCGCACAGCGCGATTTGCTGCATGAGCGTGTCGAGCGTGTGATACCCGTCCTCGCGCACGCCCGTGACGGCGAGCGTCCAATTGATTTTCGCCGGCGCTTGAATTCGCAACGCTATTCACCCTTCCCCGCCGCGAGCGTGATCTCAAACGCCGCGCCCCTGTCTTGCGGCAGCAGCCGGATTTCTTGCCCGTGCCTGTCCATGATGCGCTTGCAGATCGCCAGCCCCAGACCCGTGCCCTTGCCGGCGGTGTGCGCCTTTTCCGCCTTGTAAAAGCGCTCGAAGATGTGCGGCGCGTCCTGCTCGAGCACGCCGGGGCCCGTATCGCGCACGCACAGCGTCACGCGTGCGCCCTCGCGCCGCGTCGTGACCGTGATCGCGCCGTGCGGCGGCGTGAACTTGACCGCGTTGTCGACAAGGTTTGTGACGACCTGCGTGATCTGGTCTGCGTCGGCGTGCACAAAGCAGCTTTCCTCGGCGAAGTCCAAGTCGATGTCCAGCTCTTTCTCGTCGATTTGCGGCATTTTGCCGATGATGACGCGCCGCGTTGCCTCGTTGACGTCAAAATCGGTCATCGTGAGCGCGACCGCGTCGTTCTCCATGCGCGACAGGTCGAGCAGCTCGGCAATCAGCTTGTTCATGCGCCGCGTTTCGTCGTCGATAACGCGCAGGTAGCGCGCGTGCTCGTCCTCGGGAATCGTGCCGTCGAGCATGCCCTGCGCGAAGCCCTGTATGCTCGTGACCGGAGAACGAAGCTCGTGCGACACGTTCGCCACGAAATCCTTTCGCGACTGCTCCAGCGAGCCAAGCTGCGCCGCCATGAGGTTGAACGCCGCCGCCAGATCGCGCGTTTCACGGCTGCCGACGTCGGGTGCGCGCTTTTCAAACTCGCCCCGCGCCATGCCGCGCGCCGCCGCCGCCATCGCGGTCAGCGGGCGCGTCTGCTGCCGCGTGTACAGGAACACCGCCAGCGCGGCGACCCCCGTGGACAGCAGCGCCGCCAGCGTAAGCTGCCACGCCAGCCCCTCGAACGAGGCGTGCACCGTCTGCGCCGCCGTCTGGATGAACACCGCGCCCAGCGCCACGCCCGACCGGATGCACGGCACACCGACCGTGAACGACGCGCCCGCCACGCCCTCCGTTTGCAGCGCGATTTCCTCGCCCGCCATGATGCGCCCGAGGTATTCCACGATGTCCGGGCTGGACAGGCGGGTGATGATGTCCTCGTTTTTGAGCTGGGACTTGGTGATGTATGTGGTAGACACGCCGTTTCTGTCCATCACGACGCTGTACGCGCCGAACTCGTCGTACACATGCTGCGCTTTCCACTCCAGATAGCGCTCGGCGGTCGACTTGATGCCCAGCGCTCGCTCCACGGTGTCGTACTCCACCAGTCCTGCGTTTTGAGCTCCTCCAGCCGCGCGTCGATACGGCTCTCGCGCGTCGTCAGGTAAAACACCGAAAACAGCGAGCCGACGCACAGCAAAATGACTGCCAGAAACACCGTGAGCAGGCGCGCGAACATGCTGCGGAACATGCGCTATTTCACCTCGAACTTGTAGCCGACGCTCCAAACCGTGCGGATCTGCCAGCCCAGCGTTTCCGAGCCTTGCAGCTTTTCGCGCAGGCGCTTGATATGCACGTCCACCGTGCGGCTGTCGCCGAAAAAGTCAAACCCCCAGACCTGCTCCAGAAGTTGCTCGCGCGTGAACACGCGGTTTTGGTGCGACGCGAGGAAATAGAGCACTTCCATTTCCTTGGGCGGCATGTCCACCTGCTTGCCCTGATAATAGACCTCATATTTTTCGAGGCTGATCGTCAGTCCCGGGAAGGAGAGCGTGTCCTTCTCGCTCTCGCCGGGGGACGCGCGGCGCAGCACCGCCTTGACGCGCGCGACCAGCTCCTTGGTTTCAAAGGGCTTGGTCATGTAATCGTCCGCGCCGAGCTCCAGCCCGAGCACCTTGTCGAACGTTTCATCCTTGGCGGTCAGCATGATGATGGGAATGGCGCTGATTTGCCGCACCGCGCGGCAGACCTGCCAGCCGTCCAGCCCCGGCAGCATGATGTCCAGCAACATGAGGCTCGGCGGGTTCTGCCGGAACGCCGCGAGCGCTTCGTCCCCGCGCGCGTAGGTCGCGACCTGATACCCCTCTTTTTCGAGGTACAGCCGCACGAGCTGCGCGATGTTCGGATCGTCGTCCACGATCATGATGGTTTGTTTTTCTTTCATACGCCGTTCCTCCTCGTAGCCCGTTCTCGGATTGCGGTCAGCAATCCGCGTGCTTGGGGGTATCGGGGGGCACCCCCGATTTGGTTCGTATCGACCGGTTTTACCGGTCGGGCGGGGCTTTTCAGCCGTAAGGCTGAAAGAGTTCCCGGGAGCGCCCGCAGGCGCGCCGCTTCTTCGCAGGGGGTTTTCGTAAGGGGGACGGAGTCCCCCTTACGGATGATTCCCCTTTACGATAGTGCAACTATCGTTACGCCTTCTTCGCCCTCGCCGTAGATGCCGTTGCGGAAGCTCTTGACGTGCGGGTAGGTTTTCAGGTGCTTCTGGATGCCCGCGCGCAGCACGCCCGTGCCCTTGCCGTGGATGACCGAGACTTCGCTCAAGCCCGCCATGACCGATTCATCCAGAAAGCGCTCGACCTCGGGCAGCGCTTCGTCCAGCGCCATGCCGCGCACGTCGCATTCCAGCCTGATCGCGCGCGTCGCTGTGCCCGTCTGCGCGCTGAACGAGGACTTCTGCTTGACCTTCTCGCCGCCGACGCGCCGAAGCTGGCTGATGTGCGCCTTGAACTTCATGATGCCCGCCTGCACCTGCGTTTCGCCCTTGGCGTTGGGCGCGCTGACGACGACGCCGCGCGTGTTGAGGTGGATGATGTCCACCTCGTCGCCGGGTTTCAAATCCTTGGGCGGCTCGCCCGTCAGCGCGGGGTTTTTCTGCGAAAGCCCCTCGGCGAGCGCGTCCATGTTCTCCTGCAAGCGTTTCTTGAGCGCCAGCGCCTCATGCTCCGCGCCGCCGCCCGACTTTTTGAGACGCTTTAGCTCGGAGAGGATGTTCTCCGATTCGCGGCGCGCGCTCTCCACGATGCGGCGCGCGTCCTCCTTCGCCTTGGCGGTCGCCGTCTGCCTGCGTTCCTCCATCTGGCGATATAACTCCTCCGCCTCGCGGCGCAGGCGCATGGTTTCCTCGCTCGCCGCTTCTGCGCGCTCGCGCTCCTTTTCGGCGATTTGCCTGTGATACTCGGCGTTGGCGATCACGTCCTCAAAGCGCACGCTTTCGTGCGAGAGCAGCGCTTTCGCGCCCTCGATGAGCGTTTCGGGCAGCCCCAGCCTGCGCGAGATTTCAAAGGCGTTGGACTTGCCCGGAACGCCGATGGACAGCCGATACGTCGGGCGGAGCGTCGCGATGTCAAACTCCACGCTCGCGTTCTCCACGCCGGGGGTGGACAGCGCGTAGGCTTTCAGCTCGCTGTAATGCGTCGTCGCGACGGTGCGCACGCCCATTTTCAGCAGGGAATCGAGGATGCACTGCGCCAGCGCCGCGCCCTCGGTCGGGTCTGTGCCCGCGCCAAGCTCGTCAAAGAGCGCCAAATCGCGCGGGGTGACGTTCTGCACGATGCCCACGATGTTCGTCATGTGCGAGGAGAACGTCGACAGGCTCTGCTCGATGGATTGCTCGTCGCCAATGTCGGCAAACACCTGCTCAAACACCGCGAGCTCCGTGCCCAGATTGCCCGGGACGTGCAGCCCCGCCTGTGCCATGAGCGTCAGCAGCCCGACGGTTTTGAGCGTGACCGTTTTACCGCCCGTGTTGGGGCCCGTGATGATGAGCGTCGTGAAGCCCTCGCCCATCCACAGATCGCACGGCACGACGGCGTCCGGGTCGATCAGCGGATGCCGCACGCGCACGAGCTTGACGCGCCCTTCGTCGTTCATCTTCGGCTCGACCGCGCGCATCTCGCGCGCGAGCCGCCCCTTGGCGAACGCGAAATCCAGCCGCGTCAGCAGCGCGATGTTCATCGACAGCGTATCGGCGTGCGCGCCCACGTCGGCGGACAGCTCCGCCAATATGCGCTCGATTTCCTGACGTTCTTTTGCCGTCCATTGCTTGAGCTCGTTGCCAAGCTCGACGACCGCCAGCGGTTCGACGAACAGCGTCGCCCCGGACGCGGATTGGTCGTGCACCAAGCCCGGTACGTTCTGCCGGTACTCCTGCTTGACCGGCACGACGTACCGCCCGTTGCGCATGGTGACGATGGCTTCTTGTAAATATTTGGAATACGCCGCGCCGTGCGCCATTGCGTTGAGCTTTTCGCGCACGCGGTCGTTCGCCTGCCGGATGTGCCTGCGGATGTCGGCAAGCTGCGGGCTGGCGCGGTCGGCGATTTCTTCTTCCGATATGATCGCGTCGCAGATAGCGTCCTCCAAGTCGCGCAGATTCATGAGGCGCTCCGCCGTCTGGGTGAGGATGGGCGTATTCTCACGCTCGGTCACCAGCGCGCTCCTCGCGGCGCGCGCGGCGCGCAAAGAGCCCGCGACGGCAAGCAGCGTCCCGGGCGAGAGCGTCGCGCCCTTGTCGGCGATCGTCAGCGCTTCGCGCACGTCGTCAAAGGACACCAGCGGGCTGCCGCCCATGTAGGTGAGCACGACGCTCGCTTCTTCTGTCTCGGCGAGCGCGTGGCGCACGTCGCTAATGTCGGTCATGGGCGTGAGCGCGCGGCACTGCTCCGCGCCCATGGGCGTGATCGCGAGCGCCGCGAGCTGCTCGCGAATCTTGGTGAACTCCAGCACGCGCAGCGCGCGTTCCTGCATCATGGTCAAGCCTCCCTTGTATACAGTATCGCCTTACGCGCGATTGCGCAAGCGGTACGTGGTAAAATTCGCGGTTTGTTTACAGGCGGTTCATTTTGTCGCGCGGATGATGGCGGTGTTTTCGTATTTTTTGAGGAGCTGCACGCTGGCAAACCCCGCCTCGCGCAGAAGCGCCAGCGTGCGTGCGGCGGTCAGCGGCGTGTCGTAGTGGTATTCGCCGGGGGCGCTTGCGCAGAGCTTGGCGTATTCGGCGAAATACAGGCGCTCCGTTTCGTCGTCGGGCGCAGAGTAATCCGCCTCGACGTATACGCCGCCTGGCGCGAGCGCCGCGTACACCTTGCGATACAAGGGCAGCTTACGCTCGGGCGTGAAGTGATGCAGCGATTCGACTGACACGCACGCGTCGTAACAGTGTTCGCCAAGCGGCACGTCAAAATACGAGCCTTGAAGGAGCGTCAGGTTACGGTCGCCGTGCTTTTGCCGCAGCTTTTCCAGCATGCCCGCCGACAGGTCAACGCCCGTCACGCGCGCGTCCGGGGTGTTTTTGTACACCCAGTCCAGCTCCAGCCCCGTGCCGCAGCCCAAATCAAGCAAGGTCAGCGCGGGTGTTTGGGGCAGCAGCGCCGCGGTATCGCGGTAGATATTCTCGGCGAACGCGATGTTTTGCAGCATGTGTTGTTCATAGCCGTCCACACGCGCGTCAAAGAACGCGTCCATTTTCTCCAGCATGGTATTACTCCACTCCTTTTTGCCAGCGCCCGGGGACGCCCTGCGGCAATTCGCCGCGCGCGCCGTTTCGGAGGTCGCGGTAGACGCGCGTGACGCGCTCGCGCTCCTCCGGCGTTTCGGTTGTGAACGTCAGCAGCCAGCGCGCGCCCTCGGGCGGGAGGATAGCGGTGGGCTTGTCGGCGTAGACCGACACCACGCAGCCCTCGGGCAGACGGCACGGGACAAGCGGGAACTCCGCGCCCATGCGGTCGCGCAGCGTGTTGCCAAGGCAGCCCTTGCCCGCGTCGCACAGGCGGCAGTCGCCGCGCGCGCCCGACAGCCCGAGCGCCGTGCGCGCGGGGCAGTGATTGAGCAGCATCATGCGCGCGCGCCCGTAGGCGGCATAGCACGCTTCGGGCGTTTGCAGAAGGCGCGCCTGCCCTTTGGCAAGCTCGCCGGATACTACGAACGAAAAGCACCCGCGCGCGCGCAGGAAATTGGCGGTAACTGCGTTATACACCGGCACGCCGATGCCCGCCATGACGGGCGTGGCAAAGGGCGCGCCCAACTGCCCGACGCTCCCGAGCGCCACGGGCAAGCGGCGCGCGCTCGCGAATGCGCACAGCATACGCAACGTAGCATCATTGCATTGCGTCGGCAGCTGCAGGATGGTTTGCGGCGGCAGGTCGCTCTCGGGCGGGAACGCGTTCGGCGCGTAGAGAAACGCGTCCGCGCCCGCCGCGAGCAGGCGTTTGCCGTCCTCCGCGTCGGCGCTCATGCACAGCAGCCGCGCGGATCGCAGCCATTCGTCGACTTTGGGAAAGGCGGGCGACCGCAGGTCGCCCCTACACCGACCATTTTGACAGCTCTTCCCCATCGCCCGGTTCGTATCCGCCGAATCAAGCGTCGCTTCCGAAGCGCCCTCGCCCATCTCCGGGGATGTAGGGGCGACCTGCGGTCGCCCGTTTCCCGCCTCAAACAGGGCGATCCTCGCGTTTTCAAGCGCAGAAAGCGCCTCGCGCCGCATGGCGTTGAGCGCGGACGCGGGCAGGAACGCGTCTGGCGCGTCCACCGTCACATCCCGCAATATGAACGGCGTGCCGCCCGTTTTCGCCAACGCGCGGCGCACGCTGTCCGCCGACAGCGGCGCGGTCTGCGCCCGCTGCGCTTTCTCGCCGCGAACGCTTGCCGATACCGCGCCGTCGGTCACGGTCAGTTCCGATGGCTCGCCAACCGCCGCGCGCAGCCGCGCGTTGAACGGAATCTCTGATATTTCGCCCTCGCAAGCCGCGCGCGCCTCGGCAAACAGCTTCGCGTCCGACAGCCTGCGCGCGCGCTCGCCGGTTTTCGCGCTTTCGCGCAGCCGCACGAGCGCCGTTTCGCCCGCCTGTTTGTCCGCGCCGCTGTATACGATCTCCTGCGCGCCGATTTGCAAGCCGTCGCCGTCGTGCAGCGCTTTTTCGAGCGCGACCTCGCAAAACGGCGTGCCCCGGCTGACGAACGCGCGCGTCACCGCGCCCAGCGCCACGCCCTCGTTGGCGGCGTTCTCTTTGTAGATGATGTCCGCGTCGCGCGCGCCCATCGCATACCCGCGCGTGAACCCGCCGCGATTGAACGCCTGCAATAATTCCAGCCGTTCGTCCGCGCTCGCTTTCTCGAACCGCCCATCCGCCAGCGCGTCCAGCGCGCGCCTGTACGCGCGCGTCACGATGGCGACGTATTCCGCGCGTTTGAGCCGCCCTTCGAGCTTGATGGACGCGACGCCCGCTTGTTGCAGCGCGGGCAGATCGTCGCGCAGGCAAACGTCGCGCGGCGACAGCCACGCGCCCTTTTGCCCCCGCCATGCGTACGGCAGGCGGCACGGCTGCGCGCAGCGCCCGCGATTGCCGCTTCTGCCGCCGATCATCGCCGACATCTCGCACTGACCGCTGACCGACACGCACAGCGCGCCGTGCGCGAACACCTCGGTTTCGATGCCCGTACCCGCCACGCGCGCGATTTCGGATAGCGGGCACTCGCGCGCGAGCACGACGCGCGAAACGTCCTCTCGCAGCAAAAATTCCGCGCCCAAGGCGTTGTGCACGCTCATTTGCGTGCTTGCGTGCACGCACAGCGGCAGCGCTTCCTCGCGGATCGTCGCGAGCACCGCCATGTCCTGCACCAGCACCGCGTCGGCGCGCAGCCGCGCGAGCGTTCGCAGAAGCGCTCGCAGCGTGGGCAATTCGTCGTCCCGCGCGAGCGTGTTGACCGTCACGTAGATTCTGCGCCTATGCAGGTGCGCCGTGCGGATCGCGTCTTCCAGCGCCGCCTCGTCAAACCCCGCGCTCGCGCGCGCGCCAAACGCGGACGCGCCCATATAGACCGCGTCCGCGCCCATGCGCAGCGCCGCCAGCAGCGCTTCCCTGCTCCCGGCGGGCGATAACAATTCCATATTATTCCTCTTTGGTTTCGCCGCGAAGCGCCGATAGCTCGCGCCGGAGACGCGTGTTGTCGTCCTGCGCTTTGATCAGCTCGTCCGCCATCGTCAGCGCGGAAACGACCGCCGCCATTTCGCGCCCGACCGCGCCCGCCGCCGTCGTTTCCATGAGCAGCCTGTCCACATACGCGGCGACGCGCTTGACGTGCGCCGGGGAGTCGGTGGTCATGAAGGTGTATTCCTTGCCGCCCACCGTCACCGTGACGGAGATTCTTTCAATCATGGCGATTTCCTTATAGTTGCTCGAAGGGATAGACCACGCCCTGCGCGTCCACCCGGATGCTCTGGATGACCTGATCTTCCTTGGGCTTGTCGCGCCCGTCGCGCGGCACGGCGGCGATCTCGCGGACGGTTTCCAGCCCGCTTGTCACCTTGCCGAACGCCGCGTACGCGCCGTCCAGATGCGGGGCTGCGTCCGTCATGATGAAGAACTGCGAACCCGCCGAATCCAGCCGCGCGCTGCGCGCCATCGAGAGCACGCCCGCCGTGTGCTTGACGGGGTTTGGAACGCCGTTTTGCGCGAACTCGCCCTTGATGCACCAGCCCGGACCGCCCATGCCCGTGCCGTCGGGGCAGCCGCCCTGAATCATGAAGCCCGGAATCACGCGATGGAAGATTTTGCCGTCGTAAAAGCCGCTGTTGGCAAGCGCCGTAAAGTTGCCGACCGACTGCGGCGCGGTTTCGGGGTATAACTCGCCCGAGATCGTTTTCCCGGACGCCATGGTGATTTCAAACGTAGGACGCATACGTTCCCTCCAATTAAATAGAATCCGGCTTCATGATAGACCAAAGTACGTTTGCTTGTCAATCAATTTCTATCACAACGCGGGGCTATCGCTTACGAACCAAATCAATAAAATCGCGGTCAGCGATTTTCAGTAATATGACGGGATGCGTCGAAGGGCGTTTAGCGCCTTCGACTCATTCCGCAGAACCGGCTTTGCCGGTTCGAGGAGCAGGCATTAGCCTGCTTCCTTACGCGGTCTGTCGCCCGGGGAATCGTGTCATTTTCCGCAGAAAATGGCGCGATTCCTAGACAGACCGTGCAACCGCTCGAAAGCGCGTCTCCCGCGCTTTCGAGCGTAGGGGCTGGGGCGCGTTCGCGCCACAGCCCCTAGAGCGCGTTCGCGTACGCCATCGCCCACATCCATTTGTTGGCGGGGCAGATCCAGACTTCTTTGTATGTCGCGGTGCACACCTGCGGCCAGTAAGGCGCGTCGTGGTCGCTAAGCGACTGTATGCCGACCGGCATTTGCCCGACCGTCTGCCCGGGCTGCACGGCGTATTCGTCCGTCCAGTCATAGCCCTCGCCGAAGATCAGCGACTGCGCGAACGGGTTCTTACCCACGACCCACTCGAATTGCCGCCGCACGAGCGCGAGCGCCTCGTCGTCCCCGCACGCGCGCGCGGCGCACGCCAGCGCCGTCGCCTGCGATAGCTGCACGTTGAGGTTGCCCCGGAAGGAGAACCACACCGGCATGCGGCGCAGGTAAAAGCCCTTGCCCAGCGGCACGCCCTTTTGCACCTGCCCCTTGAACTCCGCAAGCTCGCTTTCCGTGCCCCAGATGATGTCGGACAGCGTTTGCGCGGGGTAATCCTCCGCCTCGTTTTCGTGGTACACGCCCTCGGGCAGCATGCTGTAGGGCGCGGTGTACGGCGCTGTTTTCTTGGCGAACTCGCAAATCAATGAAAGCGAGCGCTTCCAAAGCGGCGCGTCGGGGTGGTTTGGCAGCGCCGATAGCAGCGCCGCCAGCCCCACGGCGGTGTACTGCTCGAAGGAATGGTGCGCGTGGTGCCAAGGCGTGGTGTGCGCGCGGTCGCGCCAGAAAAAGCCGCGCAGCGGAACGTCCCAGTCGGGCAGCTCCGTCTGCTGGCACGCCATCAGCCCGCGCGCCATCTCGGCGGCGATATCAATATACTCCGCCGCGCCTGCCTGCACGAGCGCCGCCGCCGCGCTGGTCGCCGCGGCGTAGAGCTTGACTTCCTGCATGCCCGCGTCGTTGAAGGAGATCTCCGCGTCGCCCGTTTTCCACGCTTCGCGCGCGAAGCCGAAGTCCTCCTTGGCGATGTTCAGCGCGTATGCGGACAGCGCGGGGTCTTCCTCGCGCAGCACGCGCGCGCCTGTCGCCTCGGCGCACGCCGACGCGAAGTTGGTGAACGGGTTGGTCGTTGGCAGGGACACGATGTCGTCCTCCGTGCCGATCACGCCGTCCGTCCAGATGGAGGTCGAGGAATACGACGAACGGAAGCCGTCGCCAAAGCGCGTCTTGAGCACGTAGGCAAGCCCCCAGCGCCCTTCCTCCAGCACGCGCCGCGCAAGGCGCGGATGCTTCTCGCGCAGCGTTTCGCCGAGCGACAAGAGCGCCGTCGTGCCGTCGGCGGTGTTGTTCATGCCCTGCGCGAGGTCGGCGGCGTCATGCCAGCCGCCGTTTGCGACGATCGCCTTATCGCCGTGCTTGAGCAGCAGATCGGCGTGGCACGCGCGATGCTTGCCCGCGACCTCGAAGCCGCAGCGCTGCGACAGGTAGAAATTGAGCACCTTCCAGACAGAGCTTTCCCAGACGTTCTCGTCGATATCAAACGCGCCCGTGACCGCGTTCCCGGCGACGATTTGATAGCGCCCGGGCTTTGTGATCTCCGAGAAATCCAGAATTTGGAAGCCGTCCTGCTCGGCGATAGCCTTTTCCAACGCGACCGCCATGGTCGCGGTGTCGAGCAGTTGGAACGTGTTCGCCGAAAGCCCGCAGGCGAACGCGCGCTTTTCGTCGCGCGCGAGGTAGCCGCTGCCCGAGAAAGCAATGCGCCCCTCGCCGAGCCGCCAGCCCTCGCATACGTCGGGCACGACCTTTTGCAGCTCGAGCTTATCGATGTACCACACGCAGGTATCGGCGGCGTCCGGCTCGTGCCCGCACATGTCGTACTCCAGCGCCACGCCGACGACGTTGTCGCGGTGGACGTGCGGGATCTCGCAGGTGATGTGGTTCCACTGGTCTGGCAGGAGGTTGACGTTGTGCGCCGCCTCGCGCATGTATTTGTCGGGCACGGGGTGCGCGCCCTCGTTGTAGAGCTGCAGCCGCAGGCAGAGCGATTTCATGCCGGGCACGTGCGGGTACACCCAGACCGACAGCCTGTTCCACGCCTCCCAGTTTTCGTGCGCGACGCGGCAGATCGCCCCCGGCTCGGAATAAATGCGCCCGCGCCCGCGCCCCGGCAGCCAGTCGGGCAGGTTGGTGGGCGCGGTGAGCTTGACCGAGCGCGCGCCCGAAAGCGCCTGCTCGGCGCTCGATGATATGCGTGCGTACTCCGTGAGCGTCTCCCAGCCGTCCAGCGTTTCGCAGTCCGACAGCAGGCGCGTTTCCAGCACGGGCTTTTTGCGCAGCCGCGCGTCGGCGGAACCCTCGATATCGTAGGGGAAAACCTCGTGCAGCTCCGACATGCGCATCAATCGCTCGTCCATACAAATGCCTCCACGTTTTTCTTCTATCATACCAATGATTTGGGAAAATGGCAACCGAAATATGCAAACGCGTCAGGGCAATGCGAGAGCACGCTGTAAAAACGACGAAAATGTGTAGCGTTTTGTCGAAAGATGTAGTATACTTGACACATTCCCGAAATATTTGTCGAAACGGAGGGAAGAGCATGTCTAGGGTGCAGAGGCGGAAACGCGGGGTTTTCGGGCGCATCGCGCGCGGCTACCTGATGGTGGCGGGCGCGGCGTTCACGCTGTACTGGCTGGTTCGCGGCGTCGCGTGGCTCGACGTGTGGCTCGCCGGGAGGACGCTGGGATGAAGAAATTCCTGTTTTGGCTTTGCAAGCTCGCGGTCGTGCTGGCGCTCGTTTTCGCGTTTTTGCGCTTCGGTCCGGCGCTGCGCCAGTGGATCTTCGGCGGCGCGCCCGTCGCGGTGACGAGCACCGAGCTTTCGCGCGAAATCAAGGACATGGGCGTGCTGGTAACGCTGGAACAGACCGAGAAGGGCGAATTGACCTCCTCGCTCTCTGGCTTTCTGGGCGAATGGCAGCGCGTGACCGCGCCATATGAATACAGTATCCAATTCGGGGTGGACATGCAGGAAGCTGTGATATCGCAGCAGGACGGCGCGTATGCCGTCGCGCTGCCGCCCGCGCAGGTCGCGTCGCAGCGCTTCGCGCTCACGGGCGACGCGACCGTCAAGGACGCCGCGTACCCGCTGACCGAAAAACGCATGCAGGAAATTCAAGAGAAACAGCGCCTCGCGCTGGAGGAAAAATACGCGGCGGACGCGGAGCTTTTACAGAAGGCGTGGGACAACGCCGCCGCGCGCGTACAAGCGTTGGTCGGCGAACTGTCGGGCGGGCAAAGCGTGACCGTCACGCTTCAAGCGCCCTGACGATCTCCTGATTCACGCGCGCGCGCAGCTCCTCACAGTAGAAACGCTCCCTCGGATAGTCCGCGAACGTCAGACGCTCGGGCAGCAGCGCGAGCGTTTTTTCGCGCCCGATCAGCGATTCCAGCCATTGCAGCGCGCGCATATCCTGCATGGCGAGCGCGAGCGTCATCAGGCGGATGCTCTCCTCGGGCGCGCCGTCTTGCCCGGGGTAGACGATAAACGCGTCGCCCGCCGGACCGAAACCGTCCGCGTCGGTCACGAGGTAGGGGTCTACCAAGTAATCTGAAAACTGCGCGCCGTAGAAATTGTACCCCCAGTGCAGGAAGCCCGCCATTTGGTGTTTATACAGCTGCAGCCCGAGCACGCGCGTGCGCTGGGCGGGCATGGCGATGAAGGAATTGGAAACGTATTTGTGCTGACCGACGCAGTAATACACCCAGCGTTCGGGGATATCGCGCGTCAGGAACGGTTCGACTTGGTCGGACGCGGGCACGGGGATGTCGCACACGCCTTGGTCGTAAAACTCGGGGTGTGATATCGCGTCCATCACCTTGAAGCCGCGCAGGTAGGGCATGACCTGTTCGCGCGCGCGCATGTACTGCGCGAGCCCTTCCCCGACCGGCTCGTCGGAGATGTGGAAATAGCAGCGGTCGGCAATGCCCAGCGCGCGCAGCTCGTCCGTCAGCGCGGTCAGGTATGCGGCGAGGAAATCGCGGTATGCCGGGCTGGTCGCGTCGGTTTCCCAGCCGAAGATACGCGTTTGCACGCCGTTTTGCGTCGCGACGATCTTGGGCGCGTGCTTCGCGCCCCACTGCGTGTACAGGTGCGCCATTTCGTAATACTGCACGCCCGCGCGCTGTGCCATGCGCACGAAGCGCCGCAGGTTGTCAAACCCGAAAAGATACGCGCCGTCTTCTATGGAAATATCAACCAGCTGCACCGTCTCGCGCTCGCCGCCTATGCGCGTGTCCAGCGGCGGCGTGTGCACGGGCACGAGCGCCATGTTGATCCCGCGGCGGACGGCGCAGGCGAGGAAGCGCTCCCATATCGCAAAGTGCTCGTCGGATAGCGCGGGCACTTTGTAGCGCAGCGCCAGCCAATCGGCGTGCAGCCAGTCGGTGCGGATCAGCGTCTGCGCGGGCAGCGCGGCGGGATGTATTATAATGGAAGCAACCGCGCTCGCGAGCTGCTCGCCCGCTGCGGACAGCAGGCGCACCGTGACGGCGTGCGTCCCGGGCGCGCAGCGCTCGCATTCGATATCCAGCCATGCGCTCTGCCAATGGCGCGCGTACAGTCGCGCGTTCTCGCCCTCGCGCAATAGGTCGGGATATAGCCCGGGCGTCCTGCGCAGGTAATCGTCGTCGGCATCCAAGAAGCACGGAAAGCGCACCGGAACGTCCATCACGCGGCGCACGCGCACCGGAATGTCCGCCTCGATTGCCACGCGCGCGGAAAGCGAGCTTGCGTCGCCGTCCATCCAGAACGCCGCCTGCAGGCACAGCGTTTCATTGGCAAAGCCAAACAGCGCGGGCGCGCCGGGCAGCCCCGCCGGTTCTTGATCCCAAAACACCTTCTCCATCGCCGAGACCAACTTGAGCCGTACTTCCATGCGCGCCTCCTGAATGAATGATTTATAACAAGAAGATAACATAGATGAACGCGCGCTGTCAATGATTGGAGGGAGAAGGGAGTAGGGAATAGGGGGACGAGGGAATAGGGGATAGGGGTTACGAGGGAACGGATTGCGCGCTCTCGTCCCCCCTCGTCCCCTAATCCCTCGTCCCTATTTCCTCTTCGTGCAAATGAATTTTTCCAGCCGCAACTTGCATAAATCCTGTTTTTTAACCGTACTTCAATTGACAGAACGCAGCTCGTATGCTATGATGTTTCATAACCAACGTGCAAACGCATGGTAACATCAGAAGGAGGAACAAACATGAGGAAGATCATCGCATTGGCGCTCGCCGTCATCATGGCGTGCTCCATGACCGCCGCTCTCGCGGACGGCGAAGTCGCCAACATTTTCTGGGGCGGCGGCACGCCGCTGTCCAGCGATCCGGCGCTCAACTCCGCTTCCGCCGGTTCCAACATCATCAAGCTGTCGCACGCGGGGCTTATGGGCTTCCAGCTTGACGAAAACGGCGAAGGCAAAATCGCGCCCGAGCTCGCCGAGGGCTACACGATGTCCGAAGACGGCAAGACCTATGTGTTCACGCTCCGCGAGGGGCTGAAGTGGTCGGACGGCTCGGACTTCACCGCCAGCGAGGTCGTGTTCTCCTGGAACCGCGCCGCGTCCGTCGATCTGGGCGCGGACTACGGCTTCCTGTTTGACGTAATCGATGGCTACGGCACGGAAGCGCTGAACGTCGTCGCGGACGACGCGGCGCGCACCGTCACCGTGCAGCTGCTCAACCCCTGCCCGTACTTCCTCGACCTGTGCGCCTTCCCGGTGTTCTACCCGGTCAAGGAAGCCAACGTCGACGCCGAGGGCATCTGGGCGGTCGATCCTGCGAAGAATGTCGGCATGGGCCCCTACCGCATGACCAAGTACGCGGTGGACGACGTGATCGCCTATGAAAAGAACGAATTCTACTGGAACGCCGACGCGGTCAAGCTCGGCGGCATCAACGCCTACCTGTCGGAAGACGACACCGCCATGCTGACGGCGTATGAGAACGGCACTGCCGATTTCATCCTGTCCATCAACCCGTCGGAGTATGACCGCCTGACGGCGACCTATCCGGGCGAGCTCCAGTTCCGCGACCTGATCGGCACGTGGTATGTGCTGTTCAACGTCTATAAGGACTACTCCCCCGCCGCCAAGCAGCTTTCCGTGCAGGATCAGGCGAAGGCGCGCGTCGCCATCGGCAAGCTCATCAACCGGTACGAACTGGTGACCTACGTCACGCGCGGCGGGCAGATCGCGGCGACGGGCTTCTATCCCGATCCGCTGGCGGACGGCCTCAACGCCAACGTGCGCGAGAGCGACACGTATTCGACGTGGTACACGGGCACTGACGAGCTTTCGGAAGTCAACGACAAGTACACCGTCGATCAGGTGGAAGCCGTCGAAGAGCTGATCGCGCTGGGCTATGCCTATGAAGGCACGGTCGCCGGCGGCGACATCAAGTTCACCGACTTCCCGAGCATCGAGTTCGCGTTCAACAACGCCGGCGCGAACGCGCTGATCATCCAGTACGTCCAGGAGACCTTCAACACCTTCGGCATCCCGTCCACCATCAACACCGAAGCGTGGGCGACGCTGCAGCAGAAGCTCAAGGCGGGCGACGCCGAAGCCGCGCGCATGGGCTGGGTCGCGGACTTCAACGACTGCGTGAACTTCCTGGAGATCTTCATCAGCAATTCGGGCAACAACTACCCGCGTCTTGGGCGCTCCATCGGCGATTACACCAAGGCGACCGACGTGACCAAGGACGCCGGCATGGGCGCGTACTGGGGCATAGACGGCGATCAGACTTGGGCGGAGTGCTATGACGCGCTCGTGACCGAGATCAAGGCGACCGTCGACCTCAACAAGCGCGCCGAGCTCTGCGCCAAGGCGGAGAACATCCTGATGGCGACGGGCGGCGTTGCGCCGATGTACTTCTACACCAACCCGATGATGATCAAGCCCTACGTGGAAAACCTGATCGTCATGAACACGGGCGACGTGCTCTGGAACTACGTATCGTTCAACAAGTAAGATAACGATGAAAAGGGATCGCCGTTTCGCGCGGCGGTCTCTTTTTATTTGACAATCTGCCGTGCGAATGCTATCATCCATGCGAGAGAAGAACAATATGGAGGCGTTTATGCAGAAGATATTGAAGCTCGCCCTGACGCTCGGGTTCACCAGCGCCGCGCCCATGAACATGGAGGCGCTCGTGTTCCGCCCCGAGGTGCGCGATATGTGCGCCGCCAACCGCTGCGGCAAGTACGGCACGCTCTGGACGTGCCCGCCCGCGTGCGGAACGCTCGAGGAACTGGCGGAAAAGGCGCGGGGCTACCTGTCGGGCGTGCTCGTGCAGACGACGGGCGCGCTGGAGGACGATTTTGATTTCGAGGGCATGCAGGACGTTTCAGCGCGGCATGCCGCCGCGTTCCGCGCGTTTTCGCGCGAACTGGTCGCGCAGATGGGCGCGGACGCGCTTTGGGCGATGGGCGCGGGCGGGTGCGGCGAGTGCGAAACGTGCGCGTATCCCGACGCGCCGTGCAGGCATCCCGAGCTTGCCGCGCCGTCGATGGAAGCGTGCGGGCTGGTGGTGTCCGACGTGTGCAGGGCGTGTAATATCCCGTATAAATACGGCGATCGCACGATCACCTATGTTTCGTGCGTGCTGTTCAAGGCGGAAAAGCCCGTCTGCAAGCGCGAGCTTGTGACGCTGGCAAGCGACGGCGTTCGCGCGGTCGTCGATCCGCTGGGCGCGCAGCTTGTGAGCTTTGTGGATGAACGCGGCATTGAGCGCGTCTGGGAGGGCGACCCCGCGGTCTGGGGCGAGCACGCGCCCGTGCTGTTCCCGGTCGCGGGCGGATTTCTGGACGACTATTACACGCTGGACGGCAAAACGTATCACATGCCCAAGCACGGCTTCGCCAAGGAATGCCTGTTCACGGTGGAATTGCAAAGCGCGAACGCCGCGACCTTCCTGCTCACGCGCGAGCACCCGGGCTTCCCGTTCCCGTACGCTTTCCGCGTGCGCTTTTCGCTCGATGGAAACGCGCTGACCGTGCAGTATATCACCGACAACCCCGGCGACAAGACGCTCTATTTCGGACTGGGCGCGCACGAGGGGTACGCGTGCCCGGGCGGCGTGGAGCGTTATTCGGTGGTGTTCGACGAGCCGGAAACGCTGGAGGCGAGCGTGCTCGCTGGCAGCCAAATCACGCATGACACCGATTTGATGCTCGAGAACGCGCGGACGCTCGCGCTCAAACGCGAGCATTTCGAGCCGGACGCGCTGGTGTTCCTGAGCGTCCAATCGCGCGGGTGCGAGCTGCGCGAGAACGGCGGCGGGCGCGCGCTGCGCGTTGATTTTACGGGGTTTGATTCGCTGCTTCTGTGGACGAAGCCGGGCGCGCCTTACCTGTGCATCGAGCCGTGGTGCAACCCGCCGGAGTTCACCGATCACGACCACGACATCACCAAAAAGCCCGGCGTGATCGCGCTCGCTCCCGGCGCGCGCGATATCCGCGAGCATACGATCACGCTCCTGTGAGGTATATATAGATGAAGAAACTGTATGTCAGCGCCGATATCGAGGGAACTTGCGGCATCGTCCACTGGAATGAGACCGAGAAGGGGCACGGCGATCACGCGTATTTCGCCGCGCAGATGACGCGCGAGGCTGCCGCCGCGTGCGAGGGCGCGCATGACGCGGGCTTTGACGAGGCGCTCGTCAAGGACGCGCACGATTCGGCGCGCAACATCGACCCGCAGGGTTTGCCGATGTACGCGCGGCTGATGCGCGGCTGGACGGGACACCCATACTGCATGATGGCGGGGCTGGACGCGACGTTCTCCGGCGTGGCGTTCACGGGCTATCATGCGGGCGCGGGGATGCCGGGCAATCCGCTGTCGCACACGATGGACACCTGCGCGAGCGCCGTTACCATCAATGGCGAGCTTGCCAGCGAGCTGATGATCAACTGCCTGATCGCGGCATATGAGCGCGTGCCGGTGCTGTGCGTCGCGGGCGATCAATGCCTGTGCGACTGGCTGCATGGCGCGCAGCCCAACATCCCGACGGTCGCGACGTTTACGGGCATCGGCGGCGGCGCGATCTCGCTGCACCCGGACGTTGCGGTCGCGCGCATCCGCGAGACGGTCCGCGAGGCGGCGCGCATGGACGCGGGCGCGTTAATGTTCCCGCTGCCCGAGCGCTTCCATATTGAGATTGTATACAAAGAACACCAGCGTGCCTACCGCAGCGCGTTCTATCCCGGCGCGTTACAAAAGGACGCCCGCACCGTTTCGTTTGATGCGGACGACCTCATGGATATGTTGCGGTTCATTCAGTTCGTGCTGTGATTACTTGGCGATATCCTCGCGCAGGCGGTAGATCGTCGCGCCGTAGCCCTTGCGACAAAAAGCGTCCACAAACCAGTCGATTTTCTTTTCAGCGGCGAACTGCACGTATCCGTAGCGTTCGCCGTTTCGCTTTTCGCCTTTCATGTTGGAGTCCGTCCAATGGACGGAATCGTTGTCCGCGTCGTAATCCTCGATGAAAATCAGGCTGTGCGCGCCCACGCCGTAGTAGTAGTTCGCCGCCATCTGGAAGTAGTCGCCGCGCTCGACGTTTTGCAGGAATTCCCGCGCCAGCGCGCGGTTTTCCTTTTTGGACAGGCTGTTGTCGTATACGAACCGCGCGGCGATCACAAACGGATTGCCCTCCGACGCGGGCACGTCGCGCCATGCGTAGCCGTACACATAGGGTTTGCATTCCTCGCGCGGCAGGTTCTGCGGCACGGCGAGCCGCACGCCGGGGTATTCCGCCATGCCGTACCCCTCGCTCGCCTGCTCGAATACGTGCACCGTAAAATTCTTGCATACATAGATATCGCTCGCGTACTGCGCGCGCTTGGCGCGTCCGTTCGCCGCCTCGTAGAGCGCCTGCGCCTCGGCGATATATCCTTCGATCAATTGCTCGCGCGCGCTCTGCTCCTCGGCAAGCGCCGGGAGCGTCAGCGTGATCAATAATAGTAGGCAAACCAACCGTTTCATGACAGCACCGCCTTCCGTCGCTATTGTACTCCATGCGCGCCACGATTGGCAATGGGGCGCTCATGATTTTACATGAGCGGTCATTCGCGGAATTTCGCTAAAAATGTTCAAAAAAACAGTTGACAGCGCGGCGTTGATGTGATAAGATAGCCAAGCGCCTCGGGGAACCGGGACGCGAGCGAACCTTGAAAACGATA
>CAZEIC010000046.1:0-1707 GCA_964512175.1 uncultured Oscillospiraceae bacterium
TCGCCAATCTGTTGTACAGATGCGGGAATGCGGATAGTCTTTAGCCCTTTGCATACGTAGAATGCGTAATTCCCAATGGCGGTCACACCGGATGGCAGGGTGATTTCCGCAATATTCTCGGATAAAGCAAACGCATAGTCGCCAACCGTCTCGATGCCGTCCGGAAGCGTGTAGACGGCATCTTGGCTGCGTAAGTATGAAATCAACGCGTTGTTTTCGGCGTTTATCAGCAGCTTGTCTTTGAATATCAGCGACGCTTGCTGCTGCGGAAAAACGATTGTCTCCACCCGATTGCACTGGATGAAGGGATTGTTGCCGATTGTCGGAACGCTCTTGAATTCGACGGTTTCCAGCCGATCGCAGTTTCCGAAACAGAAATCGCCGACCGTTGTCAAAGACGCGGGAAGGACAATGTCGGTTAGCTTATCGCAGTCATACAACGCATATGGCTCCAGCGCCCGGATGGTTTCCGGAAGGACGAGCGTTTCAAGCGAATACAGGCTGCGGAATGCCCGCTCGCCGATTCGCGTCACGGTATACCCGTAGAGCGCGGACGGCACGGTCAGCGCGGTCGATGATGAGTTACCGTTCGTTCCCGTAATCATCAGCGTGTCGTCGTCCAGCAGTTCATATTGGTAGAACGAAGCAGCCGAGTCCTCTGCTGCGAACCCGTTTGACCCGATCGCGAATAACAATGCAACCGCCAGAGCGAGCAAGATGTGTCTTTTCATGCGAGCCACTCCTCCATTCTTTGTCTTTTCGTTGACCCCATTACTGTATTGGATGGTACGCTTTTTGTCAATACATACGGTACAGGGTTTCACGACACACGCATGCACAGACTCCAGAACGCCCACAAGGAAGACGTCGTCATAAGAACATTGCCTGTGTTCCGGCAAGGCTAATCTTTTCAGGATATTGAGCGAGATGTGGCGCACGACCGCCATGTTTTCGCCGGAATGGTCTTTGCGAATTCGGCTAGCGTCCTCGTGGAAGGTCATATCCAGATGACAGCGCAGGGAATGGAGACCAATTCTACAGATGCAAAAAGCTATACATCCCGCCACATGAGGTGGAACAATTGTTCTGTACGCGGTAAAAAACGTCTAAACCAATATATCGGATTCTTTCCAACAATGTGTGAAAATGCGGTAATGAACAAGAAGCAGATGACAGAAGAAGATATCAATCTGTAGTATATTACGCCCACTATCATCTTCAAATAGCCACTTGACCACATCACGATAGAAACCAAGATTACAGACGGAAAAATTAACCTTAAGGGTATCTTTGTGTTCCGTGAGAAGTCCAAAAATGCCGATTACGTTCTCTATATAAATGATAACAACCCTATAACCGTTGTGCAGGCAAAGGGCAATCATCACACAGTATCCCATCCTGGACACGTCCCACTACGTGGGCGGCGGATTCGAGCGTCTGGATACCGCGCTGGACGATCTGAAAGCGCGCGAGTACAACGCGGTGCGCATCGACACTCTCCCGCATCTGGTCGCCGCGGACGGGAGAGGGGATGTCGCGGAGCGCTTTCTGGACGTGCCCGGCGTGAGCTTCCATAAGTACGGCATCGCGCAGTGACGCAACCCTTGGACAATGTATGTTCATCTGCGTCGCGGTCTCGTCGCGCTGTCTACATGGCTCAAGCCCGCATAGGATCGGCGCAACGAGCAAATCGAGGGCGCGGCCGAT
>CAZEIC010000046.1:1717-20943 GCA_964512175.1 uncultured Oscillospiraceae bacterium
CACGCATATGGGACGAAACGCTTCGGTTCCTCGACGAGCACCAATGCCTCGACAGCGTCGCGTATTTGTACGTGCACATCTGGGCGGAATTGGCGGGCGGCGGCATTTTCAAAAGCACGGGTTATGGGGAGAACATCATCTGCTTCGGCGATCCAAAGCGCATGTACCTCAACCCCGACATGATCGACCATACCGGCGCAAGCAAGCGCATTCCGGGTGATTTATTTTTAAGGAGGTCAACCGCAACGTGCTGGAGGCGTGGTAAAAGCGGAAATCCGTCTGCGAGGAATGGTTGAAGGAGCAGACTGCTCGCGTCGCGCAAATCGACAGGGAGCGCGGCGTTCCCGCGGGCAGTACGGAAGGCTGGGGAAGCGTGTTCTCATGAATGTGGTGAAGGAAGCCGGGCAAATCGGCGCGCGGTACGGCTATGCGTTCAACTGCCGACTTGATGAAGCTTTGTTGGCGGATGCCATGCCCGGTATTTTTCGTTGTATGCCATCCCGAATCGATGCAGTATATTTCGTCGCGCTACACGCCGAAGCGATCCGCGCGGGCGGCTGACGAAAATGCCCGTCGCCGCGCACGGCATGCTCGTATAGGCGGGAATCCGTCAACGGATCATGCCCCGCTTATTCCTCCCCACACAGCGCCTTGCACAGCGCGCCGGAGCGATCGTGGTTCAGCTCCCAGATGATCGTGCCGCCCAGTCCGCGCTCGAGGATATATCGGCGTTTGGCGCGGATGGAATCCGGGTCGTCGCCGGTGAGGAACAAACCATTATCGAGGTAGGCGCTCGCCTGCGCCTGCTCGTCGTAGCACCGGCGCAGGGATGGCAGCTTGCTTTCCAGCGCGCAGTACGCGCCGCCGCGCACGCGCTCCCTGATCGGCGCGAGGAAGGGCGCGTCCGCCGGGAAATCGCCCGTATACCCGTGAAAATAGAACGCGCAGCCAATGAGCAGCTTGTCAAACGGCACGCCCGCCGCGTGGAACGCCTCCACCGCCTGATGCGCGCTGTACGCCGCGTTCTTGCTGGGGTAGAGGTTGGCGACATGCCCGGCGCGCCCGGACATGCTCATGTCGTAGGTCATCAGCCCCACGCTGTCGAGCGCCGGAACGGCGCGCGCCCAATCGTAATCGCCAAGGCGCTCGTCGCCCGCGCCCACGGCGATGGTCTGCTGATAGGCGCGGTTGGTGCGCAGCGAAAGCGCGTCGAGCTTTTTTCGTGTGAGCACGAGCAAATCGGTCATGTTGATGTTGTCGTCGGGCGCGCAGGTGATCTTCGCCGCATCCGAGGTCGGGTATTCCCAGTCCCAATCCAGCCCGTCAAAGCCGTTTTCTTCCAGAATGCGCACGGCGGTTTCGCTGAGCAGTTCGCGTCCCGCATCGGTGGCGACCGCCTCGGAAAACCCGCCCGCGCCCCATCCGCCAATCGAGAGCAGCCATTGAATATGCGGATATTTAAGCATGTGGCGGCGCAGGCGCGGAAGCTCCTGAAGCGAGGAAATGTCGGCGCGCCCGTCTTTGATGAGCCCAAAGGCATAGCGAACGTCGGTCAGGCGCGCGGCTTGCTCGGGCGCAACGTCCTCATGGAAGCCCCAGTCGGCGATATAAGCGACGATTTTCATAGCGGCATGTCCTCCAATACAGTGATTTCATCCAGTGGCAGCAGCACGCCGCCCGTGCACAGGTGCTCGCCCGCCATCATGGCGTTCTTGAGCGCGCGGCGCAGCGATGTGTCGCCTGGCAGCTTGTCGGGCGGCGTATCGTCCGGCTCGTCGAACACGAAAGGTCGGAAGTTCTCAGGCCCTGAATCAACCGGCACCAGCCGCAGCGCGCGCTGCATGGCGACGATGCCGCCGCCGCCGAGCAGACGCGGGAGCTGCGGGCAGTACAGCCAAGAATAGCACCAGAACCCCTTGACGGCAAGCTCGGGGAACGCCGCGCCGAACACGCGCAGCGCCTGCCGGAAGGAGTAGGCGCAGTTTTTCGCGGTATAGGTCTTGGCGGTCGGGATGTGGAACTCGAGCACGGCGTCGCCGGGACCGACCAGCCGCGTCATATCGGCTGCGCGGAACGCACGCGGCTTCGGGAGAATATGCCCGTCGCGCGACACGGGGTGCGCAGTCACGGTTTCGCCGTCGTCGCGGTAGAC
The DNA here is from genome assembly GCA_964512175.1 of uncultured Oscillospiraceae bacterium. Lineage (GTDB taxonomy): Bacteria > Bacillota > Clostridia > Christensenellales > Aristaeellaceae > CAZEIC01. The sequence continues at coordinate 3,870 of CAZEIC010000046.1, forward strand.
GGTGGTAAACGCCGTAGTCTCATCCTCGAAGGGGCACAAACCGTCTTGATTCACGTCCACTACATCTGTGCAGAGCGTGACGATTTCCCCGCCGACGCGGTACACGGCGTAGGGTTCTTCGACAAACGCGGGCGCGAACCGCAGCGTACCGACGGTCGTCAGGCATTCCGTGATACAAATGATGTTCCAGCCGACGTTGGACAGCCCCCACGCGCCGTGGCGCTCGCGATAGCCGCGCGCGAACCCGCCGAGGCTGCCGAAGTTTTTGCCGACGTCCCGAACATTCAGCCCGCGCCGCCCGATGGCGGCGTAGGCGCGCGGCGCGTTGCGCAGGAGCACGTTCATCGCCAGCATGCCGCGATCCTCGCCGAGCGCCTCCGCCGCGAAATCGTTCACATACGGCCCGCGGAATGGCTCTTTGTGCAGGAAGATGGCAAAATAGAGGAAGTCCGCCGCCGTGCGCAGCGCGTCGCTGGCTTGGATGGCGCGCTCGACGCGTTCGACCGCCTCCGTCAGCGCGTCCGGGAAACGGAAAAGCGCCTGATGCTCGCGGATGAACGCCATGTCGAGCGGATAGGGCGCGCCGTCGTAGGCGGCATACGCGCGTTCAAAGTATTCGTCCATGTCGGGCAGCCCGCACGCGGCGCGAAGCGCCTGCCATGTCATCTTGTTCGTCCCTCCTTCGTGGTCGCGCTGCGGAAGGACGCGCCCGGAGACCGCCCCGGGCGCGCCTGTGCATGCGTCAGTTGCCGGATGCGATTTCGTCGATGATCGCCTGCGCCTCCTGCGCGATGGACTCGGCGGCGTTCGCGGCGGTCGCGCCGTCGCTGGTGACGCTGGCATAAACCTGACCCGTCAGCGTTTCCAAGCCCGGGAACGCCCGCGCCGATTCCAAGGCGGCGTTGCCCGTCCAGAGCATCACCTCGTCAAAGTAATCGCCGAAGTATTCCTCGTTCGTCGGCCCTTTCGGGGCGTCCTCGGGATTGTCGTACACCTTGCTGGGGAAGTAGAGGTAGCCAAAGAGGTCGGCGGTTGCCTGCGGGTTTTTCGAACCTGTCATCAAGTACCACGCGTAGCATGCCTCCAGATAATCGCGCGATACTTCGTCGCCCTTATAGTCCGGTCCAAGCGGGAAAGGCACGATGCCCAAATCGTCGCCCATCGCCTCCACCGGCACGTCGAACCACCAGAAGCATTCGTGCAGCATGGCGACCGTGCCGTCCAGCAGCAGCCCGCCGATGTCCCAGTCATACGCCTCGATGATCGGCCAGAGGTATTCGGCGTTCATGGGCATGTTTTCGACGGCGTAATTGATGGCGAAAATCGCGTCGGGGTCGTCCAACGCGTAGCGCGGCGTGCCGCTTTCGTCGATTTTGACCGTATCGCCGCCGTTTGCCGCGATGAAGGGCTGATAGGAGTCGATGATGTACCAGCCGGCGATGGCGAAGTGGTCTACCGCGCCGCTTCCGCCGTCATAGGTCAGCGCCTGCGCGGAGGAGGAAAGGGCGTCCCAGTCCCACTTGCCCGCCTTGTACAGCTCGTAGGGGTCGTCCAAGCCCTTGTTTTCAAAGGCGGACTTGCTGTAATAGATGACCATGGTGTTCCAGACAGGCGTGTCGGGCGACAGCAGCCCGTATACGTCGTCGCCGATGGAGAAGCCCGTGTGGATCAGCGGGCTGAAGCCCGAGGCGTCGGGGTCGACAAGGTCCATGAATTTGCTCCACGGCTGCACAAGGTTCTTGCTCGTCCAGCCGGGGATGGGGAAGGTCGTGCCGAGCACGGCGTCCGGCGCGTCGTTGGACATGACCATGTTTAGAATCGCTTGCTTGTACTCGGTGAACACGTCGTCGCCCTGTTCGACGGTGATCATGTCGATTTTCGCGCCCGTGTGCGCCGCGAACTGGTCGTAGCTCTTCATGGATTCGGCGTACTCGGGGTCGTCCTGCGCCGTCCACCACGGCTGCACGAGCTTGATGGTCACGCCTTCGTATATGCCCTTTTTAAGCGGATAGCCGTTGAGCGTGTTATCGTCGGTCTGCGCCATCGCCATCGCGGGCAGCATCAGCGCGAGCGCCAGAAACAGAACAAGCAGCTTTTTCATGGGTTCGCCTCCTTAAAAATGTTATTATCGTTCGCTTTCAGCCCACGATGCCGGAACGCTCCACTCCTTCCACAAAGAATTTCTGACCAAACAGATAGACCAGCATGATGGGCAGAATCGCCAAGAATACGCCCGCGTACTTGACGGGCACGTACTGCACCACGTCGCGCACGATGCCGGGCTCGACCAGATAGTTCATGATGTTCACCAGCCGGATGGACAGCGTGTGCAGGTCGGCGCGCGTGGTGAACATTGATATTGTATAGATGTCGTTATAGTGCCATACGAAGGAAAAGAGGAACACCGCCAGCGCCGCGGGCACGGCGTTGGGCGCCATGATGACCAGAAACGTGCGGGAAAAGCCGCAGCCGTCGATGTAGGCGGCGTCCTCCAGCTCCTTGGGCAGCCCTCGGAAGAACTGGCGAAAAATGAACACGAACAGCGCGCTTTTTAGCCCCTGCCCCAGCACGGAGGGAAGGATCACCGGCCAGTAGGTGTTGATCGTGCCGAGCGAGCGAAACAAAAGATACTGCGGCAGTACGATGGTCTGCTGCGGCACAAGCAGCGACAGCAGCAGTAGCGCGAACAGCGCGCCCTTTTCGCGGAACTTAAAGCGCGCGAAGCCGTAGCCCGCAAGCCCGCAGCTGATAAGCTGCGCGATCGGCGCGACGCAGACGATCAACAGCGTGTTTTTGAGCACGCCCGCGTAGCCCATGGCGGTGAAGGCGCGGGAATAATTGGACACGCTGAAGGAGCGCGGCAGCCACACGCACATGGGGTTGAGCATGTCGGGGTAATTTTTCAGGCTCGTGGAGACGATCTGCAAAAGCGGATAGATCATCACGTACATGATGCCGCCCATGATCGCCCATAAGCCCAGCGCCGCGAACAAACGCTGCCAGTATGCGCGTTCGTGCAGCTTTTGTCTGCGCACGCGCTTTGCCATTTCCCATGCCGCGCCGCTTCTCCGCCGTCTGCGATGCATATGCGCGCCCTCCTTAATCGTTGGCGTAGTAAACATACCGCGAGAGGACGCCCACGAGCGCCATCATCAGCAGGAATGTGACGAGGAAATACACCCACGCGATCGTCGCGCCATAGGTGAGCTCGGCGCTGCCGAAAGACTTTTGCAGCACGTAGCGCAGGTATTCGTTGTTGTAGTCGGTAAAGGAATCGACCACGGTATAGACCACGTTGATGAGGATGACGGGCGATATCATCGGCACGGTGATCTTCCAGAACTTCTCCCAGCCCGTCGCGCCCTCGACGCTCGCGCATTCGTACAGCGAGCCGCTGATGGATTGCAGCCCCGCCAAAAACAGCAGCGTCTGCACGCCCGATTTCCAGATGATGACGAACGTCTGATCCATCAGTGCCACGACGGGCGCGGCAAGCTTGGCGTTGCCAAGCAGCGTCGTGAGGATCTGCCCCACGTCCACGTTGCGCAGCATGACGGTGTTCGTGCCCGCCTGCTGGATGGCGACGGTCTCCGTTTGCAGGACGTATATAAGCGCGCCCGAGGTGATGATGACGGGAAAGAAGAACACGCTTCGTACCAGCCCGCGCCCCTTGAACCGGCGGTTGACCAGCACTGCGGCAAACAGCGAAAACAGCAGGATCAACGGCAGTTGGGAAAACACGTTTCCCAAGCTGGTCGCCAGATAGCCCAGAACGTACTGGTCGCGGAAGATGTACCGGTCGTAATTCGCCAGTCCCACCCACGCGTACACGGGGTTGGACGCCTCGTCGAACGTGATGCTCTGAAAGGTCATCACCAGCGAGGAAACAAGCGGATACAGGAAAAACACCGCAAGCCCGACCAGCCACAGGCTCAGAAACCCGCGCCCCGCCCACGCTTTGCGCCGTTCATAGCTTATTTTCATGGCTTGCCCTCCATGATATACCCGCGCGCCGGGACGAGCAGCCCGTCCGCTGCGACATCCGCGCTTGTATAGTTGACGTAGAGACGCGCGCCGTTTTGATAGGTCACGCGTGCTATGCCCTCGGGCAGCGCGTCGTGCCGCGCCATCTGCGAGCCTTCGCTGATCTCATGCAGCGCGAGCGCCGCCGCGTATCGCTCTTTCGCCGCGTCCAGCCAGACGCGGTAATTGCCGCTGTACACGTCGGTCAGCAGCGTAAACTGCGTCGCGGTGAGGTCGTCTGTGTAAAACCAGTCGCAGCTTGGATCTGCGCCGTATTCGAGCATGCGCAGCAATTCCTCGCGCGCGTCGTCCGCGGCGTTGAGCGGCGCGCCGCTGTACGGAATCAGCCCGTGCACGACCATTTGATAGAAGGGGATCGGGCGCGTTTCCAAATCAAAGCCCGTAGCGTTCGCCGATAGCCCGGTCAGGCGCGAAACGTCGTCGAGCACGTAGGCGTTGCCGCCGCCCGCGACGACCGAAACGTTCAGACCGTCGGCGGCGTCTTTCCAGCAAGCCAGCGCCTCGTCACGCGTGCGCCTGTCGCGCTTGCCCTGCTGGGCGTAAAGCCTTTCGCCCCAGTCAGCGACCTCCACCGACCGCACGCCGAGCACCTCCGCCGCCTGCGCGTACCGCGAAAGGCGTTCGGCAAGCAGTTGCGGCATGAGCAGCGAGACCGTTTCCTGCGTGTAATCGCGCCCGTAATCCACGCGGTCGGGCGCGTACTGCCACGCGATGCCATCAGATGCGAAGCGCGTCGCGTCCGACAACGCGCGATAACCGTAGCCGTCCTTGCGCACCGCGATCATCTCCGCCGTCATGGCCAGCGGAAAGCCCGCCTCCTCGCACCGCGTTATCAGCGCGCGCAGCCCCTTCTCCCCGCCGAGCATCGCCATAGGCGAGGGCGTTTGCGTGTTTTTATGCCGCGTGCCGGCGGCGGAAAAGCCCGTCAACAGCAGGTGCGCGCGCACGCCGAGCGCGTCCAGCGCGTCCGCGATCTCGCGCGCCTGCGCAAAGGTCGTCAGCGTCGTGAGCGCGTCATGCGGCACGCCCAGCGTCACCACGCGCTTACGCACCGCGCCATACAGCCGCACAACGAGCGCGGGCGTCGTGTCGCGCGGGACGATGCCGCCCGTTGCCAGCAGGCGCTGGCGGTATGCCGCCGCCATGCCTGAATAATCAGCGTGCTCGCCCTCCAGCAGCAGATAGCGCACCGTCGGCGTTTCCTGCATGGCGCGCGCCGCTACCTGCGACACGGCGCGTTCGTTGGCGGTGTTCTCAAACAGCGCGACCGTTTGCAGTTCGCGGTAGACAAAGGACGGAAACACGCGGAAATACTGCGCGTTGTCGCCCGCCGCGAGCGTGCGCAGCACGCACGCCGCCTCGCCGCCCTCGACCACGCCCAGCAGCGCGGTTTCCCCCGTTTTCGCGCCGAACACCGGCAGGCGGAAGGCTTCCTCCTCGCGCGGGATCGACAGTGACGCCGCCGCCGCGTCGCGGCCGTATAGCGGGCGCGCGATCTCGGCGCGGAAGCTGCGCGTCACGTCAAAGTCGATCAGCGCGCCGCAGCCGTCGGGCAGCAGCAAGTAGCCGTCCTCGCGCCCGGAGCAAAAGAATGGCAACAGTATAATGGAAGCGAGCCGCGCTTTTTCGGATTCGACCACGCTTTCCAGCGGCGCTTGCGCGACGAGCGCGTCTCCCTCGAGCGTGACGCGCAGCGTCAGCGCGACCTCCAGCGAGGGAAACCGGAAATCGAACGCGAAGCCGTTCTCGATCAGCCGCCCCTCGAAATCCTCTTTCTCGATGCTGCCCGCGCGGCAGTTGGTCAGCGAGGACACGCTCCGGTCGTTATAAGTTTCGATTGCCAGCAGCGAGGCGATCAGCTTTTTGTTCGCGCCTTTGGCGTAGGGGTCGTCCTGCCAGTCGGCGGGATAGCCGTGGTACACGCGCCCGGTCGCTTTGCTGACGACGTAAAAACGCGCGTCCAGCAAATCGACGTAAAGCGCGTGCGTGTCGCTCTCCGCCGCGAGCGTAAAGCCCTCCTCGCAGCGCGCGGCGACGCCCTGCGCGGCAAGCAGGCATATGACGGTCAGCAGAGCAAGCAGCCTACGCATCCTTTCGCCTCCTACCAATACCGAATCTCCATGACCAGCGTCGCAAAAAACCCAATTAGCTGCGACACCGCGCTGTACACCACCATCAGCAGGAACACCAGCGCCACGATGCCCGCGACCGTGCACAGCGCCGTGACGACGGACTTGAACATGCTGTAATCGTGCACCGTGACCGAGCCCGCCAGCACCAGAAACACGCCCCACAGAACGACCGCGACGTCGCCCACCGCCAGAAACACGCCCTCCTCGAGCGTTAGGAGGTGCGAAAGAACGGTCACGGGCACGTACACGAGCACCAGCGGCAGCAGCGCGTAGCTGACGTATACGAACACGTCGCCCAGCCTGCCTTTGCCGTCAAAGAGCGTGGTGATCGCCCAGTTGACGAGGCAGTAGAGCAGGATTGGCGCGGCAAGCGAACACATGGAAATCAGCGCGTTATAGCCGTCCGCGTCCGTCGCGCGGAACAGGAAGCCCGACATCTGCACGCGCAGATAGAGCGCCAGAATCGCGGCAAGGTAGATGCACAGCGCCGCGAGTTTGGCGCGCGGCTTGCGCTTTTTCAGCTCCCAATAGCCCTCGAACGGGTGCGTGATCACGCGCAGACCGTACAGGATCGTGCCCACCGTTTCGCGCATCGCGATCCCCTCCTTCCTTTGTCAGTCCAGCCCGAAATACGCCTTGATGCTTGCACGCGTCCGCCTGCGCGCTTTGACGGTCGCGACCAGCAGCAGGACGGCAAGCGCCGCGCCCGACATCACGTAGGTGAAATTCTGGCGCATCCAGCGCGTGCGTTCCGCCTTGTACGCCTCGGAATAGCCGTTGCGGTCGTGCGCGCGCTCGAAATACCGCATGGCGTCGGTGTAGCGCTTTTCCTTGAGCAGCGCGTTGCCCATGCCCTTATAGGCGAGGTCGTAATTGGCGTTGCGCACGAGCGCCCGCGTCCAGCCCGCCTTCGCATCGTCGTAACGCCCGTCGAAATACGCCTGATCCGCGCCGAGCACCACCGCGCCAAAGTCGGTCGGGCGATAGACCGTGACGCTTGCCTTCACGCTGTCGAGCACATAATAGCGCCCGGCATACTGGTCGACCGCCACCGGGCTGCGGAACGCGCCCTCGCGGTCGCCGTACCCGCCGAACACGCACAGAAGCTCGCCCTGCCGGTTGTACTGGTACAGGCGGCAGCGCTTGCCGTCCAGCCCCGTGAAGTTCCCGTGCGCGTCCACGGTCACGTCCACCATGTAGGGCATGATCTCGGCGGACAGATCGCCCATGCGCGTCTGCGTGCGCCCCTCGTAGCGCAAAATGTCCGAGCCGAGGAAGTTCAGGCGCTTGATTTGGTTCGCCCATGTGTTGACCGTCGTGGTATAGAGGAAGTTTTCCCTGTCCATGGCGAGGTTGGAATACTCGATAGGCACGAACACCTGCCGTTTCTGGCGTTGCTCTTTGTTCAAAAACAGCCGGAGGATCATCTCGCCCGCCTTGGGGACGACCTGATTCGCGACGAAATAGTTCAGAAAATCGCCCGATGAGGAAAACTGCATGATGCCCTCGGTCACGCCCTCGGCGACGACGTACACGCGCCCGCCCGTGTCCGCCGCCACCTTGCGGGGCTTGAACACCGCGTTCTCCTCGATGACCTCCGCCTTGGGGTCTTGAATCAGTTTGACGAGCGCTCGCCCGCCGTCCAGATGCACCACGCGCGTGTTCTGCGTGTCGGCGATATACATGTCCCCGTTTTGCGCCACATACACGCCGCGCGGCTTGGAGAACGTTTCGCCGCCGAAGCCCGCGATGATTTCCGTCACCGCCAGCGCGTCCAAATCCACGGCGATCACGCGCGCGCCCGCCGTGTCCACGATGTAGGCGACGTTGTCCCGAATAAAGAGGTCGGACGCGCCCGCGAAGCTGCCCACGCCGAGTGTTTCGCCCGAAAACACGCGCTCGACCTCGTAAAAGGGCAGCGAGAGCACCGTTTTGCCGCGATAGTCGTACATGTACGCCTGCTCGGCAAGCGACGCCGGGGCAAGCGCGCAGAGCAGTAGCGCGACCGCAAGCGCCCGAAGGAACGCCGTCCGTTTTGCCACCGTCCGCACCTCCTATTCCTTCATGCCGGAAGATTTCATCGTTTCAATAACGTTGGACTGCGACAGCACGAACGTGCCGACCGGCAGCAGCAGCATGATCAGCGAGAACGCCGCCGTCGCGCCCGTGCGCACAAAGCCCGCCGAGGAAACGTATGCCTGCAAAAGCGGCATGGGCTTGAGCGCTTCGTTGTGGATGTACAGAGCGCCGGAATACGCGTCGTTCCACGTGGCGTTGACCGACAGCAGGATCAGCGTCAGCCACGCGGGCTTGACCATCGGCATGACAATGTTCCACAGCACGCGCATCTCCCCCGCGCCGTCCATGCGCGCCGATTCGATGATGGCGTCCGGCACTTGTTCCATGAATTGCTTGAGCAGGTACAGCCCCAGAGAACCCGCGAGCGCGGGCAATATCAGCGCCGCGTAATTGTCGAGCATGCCCGTTTTCTGCATGATCATATAGCGCGGTATGCCCACGACGAACGGCGAGAACATCAGGGACAATACAATCATCTGGAAAATGGCGTTGCGGTAGCGAAAGCGGTGCTTGGCAAGCGGATAGGCGCACAGCGCCGAGAGCACGATGTGCCCCGCCGTCGCGACGACCGTCACCAGCACGCTGTTGAACAGGTAGCGCGAGAACGGCACATACGAGGCGCGCAGCGATATCATCAAATCGGTGAAATTGCGCAGCGTCGGGCGAATGGCGAAAAAGCGCGGCGGGAACAGGAACAATTCGTCGATGGGCTTGAACGCCGTCGATACCGTGTACACAAGCGGCAGCGCCATGAACGCGGCAAACACCGCCAGCAGCAGCCCCAGCGCCACGCTGCCCGCCCGCGAACGGGACAGGCGCTTGCGTTTGGGGCGCAGGCGCTTTCCGTTGACCAATACAGCCTTGTTGCGCATAGCTACTCCTTCAAAAGCCGCTGCACCAGCAGGTTGCAGCCGACAGTCATCGCGAACAGCACCACGGCGATCGTGCAGGCGTAGCCCATCTCATAGCGCAGAGAGCCGAAATCCTCCATGTGCAGCACGATGGTATGCGCCGAATACAGGGGGCTGGGAAAGCCGATCAAGTCCTTGCTGATCGCGCCGACCGCGAACGCCGACGATATTTGCATGACCGCGCCGAACATCAGCTGCGGCTTCATGCTCGGCAGCGTGATATGATACAGCTCCTGAAAACGGTTGCGGATGCCGTCGATCGCGCCCGCCTCCAGCAGCGACCGGTCGACGCATTGCAGCCCCGCGATGAACGCCAGAAAGCTCGTGCCAAGGCTCATCCAAAGCTGCACGACGATCAGCACGGCGAAGTTATAGCGCGGGTCGGACAAAAACAGCACGGGCTCTTTGAGAAATCCGATACGCATCAACAGACCATTGATCATGCCGTAGGAATCGCCGGAGAAGATGTAGCGCCAGATGAAATACACATTGCCCGAGATGGACGGTACGTAAAACAGCAACGTGGCGACGGCGCGCACCTTGGGCGGCAGCTCGTTGATGAGCCACGCGAGCATCAGGCACATGCCGTAGCTGACAGGCCCGGTGATCACCGCGAACAGCAGCGTGTTCTTCAGCGCGGTCAGGAACACGTCGTCCTCCAGAAAGAGCTGCTGGTAGTTCGACCAGCCGATGAAACGCGGCGTTTCGATGATGTTATAATAGGTGAAACTCATGCAGACGGAGGCGAGCACCGGGAGCACCACCAGCAGGATAAAGAGCGTCAGGTAGGGCGCCATCATCAGGTAGGACACCTTGTTCTGGCGAATGTCGGCAATCAGCCCGACGCGCCGCTTTTTCGCGAACTCGGTCATTTTCTCGCCTCCCCCGCCAACGGAAGGTGGAATTCCTCCCGTTTTTTGTTGATTTCGCTGTTGATCAAATCGACGTACTTGATCATCATCTCGCGCGGCAGCTTGTTGAGCGTCACCACCTCGCGGAAGGCGTTGTTCATGTGCCGCGAAACGTAATAGCTGCCCGGAATGACCGGGATGCCCTTGGCAAAGCGCCACTGCTCGAAAATGATGTCCAGCGCCTCGCTGGGCCACGACAGCCCGCGCATCGCTTCCATGTTCGCAGAGGTGTACCGCGCACCCGAGCCAAGCACCGCCTCGATCTGCCTGCCGTAAAGCGTCTGCGTGTCGGTGCTTGTGAACCATTTGAGGAACGCCCACGCCTGCTCGGCGCGCTTGGTGCTGGAAAAGATGGCGCAGGCGGTCGCGGTCGCGGGCACGGAACGGTCGGGCGCGCCGCCCTCGCGCCCAGTCCCCGGCACGGGCGCGATGCCCCACAGCCCTTTGATTTCGGGCGCGGCGACCGAGAACGTGTTAAAGAACGTGTAATCAGCGATGCCCACGGGCATTTCGCCCGTGCGGAAACGGTTGTAAAAGTCATACTCCTGCGGCAGCCCGTAATGCGTGTAGAGCGCGGTATACCGCTCGAACGCCTCGATGCCCTCCGGGGAATCCAGCAGGCATTCGGTAGCGTCGCCTGTAAAGTACGCGCCGCCATTTTGAAGCAGGAACATGTCGAAGAACCCGCCCGCGCCCATCGTCAGGTTGTGCTCCTGCAAGCGCGCCACCAGCGCGTATACGTCGTCCCATGTGTCGGGCACGCGCGCGCCGATGGCTTCCAGAATGTCCGCGCGGTAAAAGAGCAGCGGGAACGTCTGGGTGATGGGCAGCGCGTAGGCAGCGCCGTTATAGCCAAACGGCGCGAGCGCCGATTCGTGGAAACGCGCGGCGACTTCGTTGTAGTCCGCGAACGCCCGCAAATCCAGCAGCGCCGTGCGCACGCCGTAATCCACCGGCACAGCGCCCGAAATGCCAAGGACGATATCGGGCGGGTTCGCGCCCGAGGCGGCGTAGAGCAGCGTATCGGTGGTGGAAAGGATGTTAAGGTTGACCGGGATGCCCGTTTCGGGGGTGAAACGGTCGTCAATCAGCGCCTTGAGCGTCGCCGCCTGTTCCTGCCCGACCGCCGCCCACACGGTCAGCGCCTTGCCTTTCTCGTATACGTCGCCGATGTTGGTGTAATCCTTGACGAACGACAGGAAGAACGTTTCCGCGCCCGTGAGCGCGCTTTCGAGCAGACCGGGGTTCGCGCGCGGCTCGGGCGCGTCCGCGCCCTGCAGCACGATATAGTCGATGTCCAACGGCTGCTCGGAAATTTCCAAGATCCACGTCGACAGCGAGGACAGGTTCTCGCGGAAGTTGTCAAGACGCGACGGCAGCGTGTCCGGGTCGCGCGAGAGGCTTTCGAGCTGGTTCGCCATCGTTTCGAGCGTTTCCGCCTCCGCTACGCGCATGCCGGCATAGTCGTAGATGACGAGCGCTTCCTCGCGCAGCCGCGCAGCCGCCTGCGACAGCGCGTCGCCCAGCCCCGCGATGCGCTTTTCCAGCAGGTAATCGCGGTACACATCGGGCACTGTGCCCGTGATCATGATGACCTTGCCGTACAGCGTCGTCAGTTCGGAGGCGACTTTGCGCACCCGGCGCACGGAGGCGGCAAGGTCGCCCAGCGTCACCGTCATGCGCAGCGCGTGCTCGCCCGCCGTCAGATAGAACAGATACGGCGCTCCCGCGTCGTCCTTGAGCGTGCGCACGTCCCAATCGCTGCCGTAAGGAAAACGCACGCTTTCCATACCCGCAAACGGCGTTTCGCCGTCGATGGTCAGCGCGCGCGTAGCGGGCAGCCCGACCATGTAATTCTGGCTCGCGCGGAGCACGAGCGCGTAATATCCGTCCTGCGGCACGTCGAGCGTCCACTCGACCCATTGCCCGGTCAGCCGCCAGTTATAGCCGCCGATGTGGTTGTTACGCTTGACGCCGACCTCGAACGGCTCGGTATACGAATTGTAGAAATCGCACATGGGATAGAGCGTTTGGTCGGACACGGCGGAAACCGCCTCGCCCTGCACCTTGACGGTCGGCACGTCGCCGGGGTCGTCGGGCGCTTGATAGTCCGCGACGCGCGCGACCGGCGCGAGCGTCAGGCGGTGGATCGTCACCGGCTCGCGCAGCCCCTCCAGCGCGATTTCGCGCGCGCCCGCCCGCAGAAAAAACTGAAGCGGCGCGGCGTACAGCCCGTCGGCGCTCATCGCCGTCGCGGTCATGCGCTCGGGCGCTTCCACAAGCTCCGGGCGCGCTTCGTTGCCCTGATTGTCCACGCGCGCGCCGCCCGGGGCGAGCGTCCAGCGCCGCGTGAACACCACGCCGCGCGCCTCGGCGTAAGGCAGTTCGCCGTCGATGAGAATCGAGCGCTCGACCGAAACGCCGTTCCCCGGAAGCGGCGTATACTCGATCACGACGGTATACAGCGCGTCCTTTGGCACGTCCGCCGTCCACACGGCGGCGCCGCGCTCATTTCGCCACGCCAGCGAGCCGTCCGCGAGCGCCTCGCCCTCCGCGCCGCCGCGCAGTGCCGCTTCCGCGCCGAGGAGGACGATCGCCTCGCCCGCGACGGGGGCGGACGCGTGCTCCAGCAGATATTCCTCGTAGGTCGCGCCCTGCTCGTAGACGTTGAAGCCCGCGCAAAGCGCCGTTCCGGACAGCATCATCAGCGTCAGCAGCAACGCGGTCAGCCTTTTCATCACAGCTTCGCCTCCGATTTCAACTGCATGGGCGAACGCCCCAGCATACGCTTGAACTGCCGCGAAAACGCGCCCTGATCCTCTACGCCCACGGCGCGCGCGGCGTCCTGTACGGACGCGCCGCCGCGCAGCAAATCGCACGCTTTTTCCATGCGATAGGCGCGCAGGTATTCCATCGGGGTCATCCCGGCGACGCGGCGGAACTGCCGCGCCAGGTGGTCGGCGCTCATGTCCACGCTCCCGGCGATATCCTCGGCGAGAAGCGGGCGCGCGTAATTCTCCTCCACAAAGCGTATGACGCGCCCGACCAGCGTGATGGGAAGCGCTGCGTCCGCGTCACGTCGGGGCAATTCTCCCGCGCGGGAAAGCAGAATCAACATTTCGCAAAGCTGCGCCTTGAGCATTTCACTCCAGCCGTCGGGACGCGCGTCCTGCTCGCGCGTCATACGCGCGCAGAGGGCGCAGAGCGTGTCGAAAGCATCCTCCGACGGACGCAGGCACAGCGCGTCGCCCGGCATGAGCAGCCCGCGCACCCTCGGCAGCGCCATAACGCCCGCGCACGCCGTTTCCGCCGCCTCGCGCGTGAACGCGCAGACGGTGACGCGGAGCGCGCCGCACTGGGGCGTGGCGTGCGCCACGCCGGGACGCGCGATCGTCACGTCGCCGGGGAGCAGCACGTTGACCGTCTGCCTGTGCGCGAAGTACGCGTACCCGCGCTGGATGAGCGTGACCTCGCAAAAGGTATGCACATGGCGGGGAACGCTGCGCTCGATCGTTTCTTCCCGGACGGCGATTTCGGGCTCTCCCGCCGCGAACACGTCGCGCCCATCCTGCAACACATAGCTCATCCGTCCAACCACGCGACCGCGTTTGCGGTCACGCCCTCCGTTACGCGCTCGCGCAGCGCCGTGCCGTATATGTCCGCGCCCATCAGGCGGAAGCCCCAGAGCACCGCGCCGAGGATGGGCGGATAGGAGAGGATGGCGATCGTCTTTTCCTGCGTGATCAGCCTGTCCAGCTCCGCGCGGTAGGCGTCGTACTGCACGGGGTTTTCCGCCTTACGCCACACGCCGCCCGACAGCACGATTTCGATGGGCGCTTGAAACTCCAGCCAACGAACGCACCCCGCTGTGCTGCGCGCGAGCGCCCTGCCGCTTTCGCGCAGGATGTCCAGCGCCGGCTCGTCCTCCATCTCGGCGGCGGCGAACACGACGCGGCTCAATTCGCGCTCGTTCTCACCCGCGATGTTCTTGCTCGCGAGCAAGTCCAGAAAATACCGTCGGTCGCGCAAATCCAGCATGCGCAGCACCACGTCGGTCATGAGCGTCTCCTGCCCGCAGCGAAAGAGCTGGTCGTAAACCTTGCGCAGGCATGTTTCGGCAAGGTAGCTGCCACCCGCATCGTCGCCCGTGATCGCTCCAAGACCGCCCACCTGCATCCATGTCCCGGTGTCGTCGATGCCGCCGGTCGCCGTGCCCGAGCTGTTGACGGTGCACACGCCGACGCCGCGCCGCGTGCCCGCGATAACGCCCAGAATCGTATCATTGGTCACACCACAGCAGGAAAACCCGGCGTCGCGCAGGTATTCGGTGAAGCGCAGCGCGTCCTGCCGCGAATCGACACCCGCCAGCCCGAACGCCGCGCCAGCCAGCCGCGTCACGTCGGTGCGATTGGCGGCGAGCAATTGCAGCGCGCGCGTTTTGACGATGTGCGCCGCATCCTCAAACCCGAGCGTCTCGGGACTGCTCGTGCCGTCCATCAATTGCCCGACAAATCTACCTTCCACGTCAAACAGCATGTAACGCGTGTTTTCGTTTGTCCCTTCAACGCCCAATATATACTGCACACTGAACCCCCTGTGCATTTCTTGATGTTTTCGCGTTCATTGTAACATGGTTTTGGCTCATGTAAAGGCTCTCGTCTCATTATCACATCGTAAAAAGACAACTTTGCAACGGAAATTATCATATTGGATATGAGATTCTGTTAACAACCGAAAAGCACGCGCAGTTTCCGCGATTTTCGTGAAAGCATACTGCACGACGTCGTGCTGCGGTACGTATCCGCCGTATATGATACGTGGATAATCGTCCGTTCAACCGATCGGTTGTCGGATGCGTTTGAGCAGCGAATGCCTGTGCATCGTCAACCGTGCAATTTCCGGCTGCGGAATGTTCATAGCCTCGCGGTCGTCCTCCGTGTGCGCGCTGGAGGTATGGTGCAATTGCCTCGGGCAGATTCTTCCTCGTTCAAGCGCACAGACGCCCACGGGATCTTCGGCATGCTGGTGATCGACTAACGTGACCTTCTCGGGCATAAAGCCCCCGGCAGCATCGCCGAGGGGCTTTTTCGTCTCGAAAAATGTCTCGTTTTTTCGTTAATCGATGTTTTCTTGCGTTCTGATACCTGCTAGAATGTTCACTTGCCACCCCCGTAAACCGTTGATTTTCCTAGTGATATAAGAAAAACGCCCGATATTCGGACGTTTTCATTTTGGTGCCGGTGGTCGGGGTCGAACCGACACGGTATCGCTACCACGGGATTTTGAGTCCCGCACGTCTGCCAATTCCATCACACCGGCACGATTTACGCGCGCGTTTCGCGCGTAGAAATCATACGGTATTTCCGAGGATTTGTCAATGGTGAATTTGGCATTTACGGAACGCGCCGCACGCGCCGGAATATGATGGCATTGGCGGAGGGTGTCTCTCCCCCATCCTGATACCGGGAGGCGGATATGATATGGAACGGCAATGCACGTTGAACGATATAGCGCCCGGCGGGCGCGCGGTCGTCAAAGCGCTGCGCGCCAGCGGCAGCATGCGCAGGAGGCTGCTGGACATCGGGCTGGTCGAAAACACGGACGTGGAATGCGTCGGCAGAAGCCCGGGCGGCGACCCGTCCGCGTTCCTGATTCGCGGCGCGGTCATCGCGATTCGCTCGGAAGACCTCAAGGACATCGCCGTACAAGAGGGGGCGCGCACATGGGCGTGACGCACGGCGCATCGGGCATCCTCGCGGCGAGCGCCGGATTCGCCGTCAAAAAGCGCGCGCAAAGCGACAAGGTCGTGGCGCTCGCGGGCAACCCGAACGTTGGCAAAAGCACGGTGTTCAACGGGTTGACGGGCATGAACCAGCACACCGGCAACTGGCCCGGGAAAACGGTCGCCAGCGCGCAGGGGTACTGCGCGACGCGCAAGCAGGGGTATGTGCTGGTGGATATCCCCGGAACATACTCGCTGATGGCGCACTCGGCGGAGGAGGAGGTCGCGCGCAACTTCATCTGCTTTGGCGAGCCGGACGCGGTGATCGTCGTCTGCGACGCGACCTGTCTGGAGCGCAACCTGAACCTGGTTTTGCAGACCATCGAAAGCACGCCGCGCGTGCTGGTGTGCGTCAATCTCATGGACGAGGCGCACAGAAAGCATGTGCACATCAATCTTGAACTGCTGCAAAAGCGCCTTGGCGTGCCGGTCGTCGGCACGACGGCGCGCAAAAAACAGAGCCTGAAGAACCTGCTGCGCGCGCTGGATGCGCTGACCACGCGGGAAACGGCTGTCGAGCCGCTGATCGTGCGCTATCCGGCAATCGTCGAGCAAGCCGTCGCGCTGATCGAGCCCATCGTGCGGCAAACAGCGGGTGTGCGGCTCAACAGCCGGTTTTTGAGCCTGCGGCTGCTCGACCCGGACGCGGCGCTGACACGCGAAATCGAGGCGTATCTGGGCGAAGGCTTTCTCGCGGATGATGCGCTGCGCGGCGCGGTCGCGGCGGCGCGGGAAACGCTCGCGCGCGCGGGCATCGCCAAGGACGCGCTCAAGGATATGATCGTGACCGCGCTCGTCAAGACCGCCGAGCGCGTGGCGGACGGCGCGGTGAAGTACGAAAAGAGCCGATACAGCGCGCTGGACCGCCGTCTCGATCGGCTATTGACGAGCAAGCGCACGGGCTATCCGATCATGCTCGCGCTGCTGGCGCTCGTTTTCTGGCTGACGATCACGGGCGCGAATTACCCGTCGCAACTGCTTTCAGATGGCTTGTTTTGGATACAGGACAAATTGACGGCGCTGTGCGAAACGCTTGGCGCGCCCGCGTGGCTGCACGGCGCGCTGGTCTTGGGCGTGTACCGCGTGCTGGCGTGGGTGGTGTCGGTCATGCTGCCGCCCATGGCGATCTTCTTCCCGCTCTTTACCCTGCTGGAGGACGCCGGGTACCTGCCCCGCGTGGCGTACAACCTGGATAGGCCCTTCCAGCGCTGCCAG
>CAZEIC010000047.1:0-1138 GCA_964512175.1 uncultured Oscillospiraceae bacterium
AGCGCCAGAAACGCGCCCGCGCGCTGGCGCGCGGTGTGCACGGCGCTGCCGTCGATGACCGAATCGGGACGCGCAAAATAGATGTACTCGAACACGCACGACGCTTTTTGCACTTTGCCGCAATGTTCGGTCAGCGAGCGCATGCCGTTTTGGTCGACCACGACCAGCTCGCCCGGCAGCACGTCGCGCAGGAACGTCGCGCCCACCGCGTCCAGTGCGCAGCTTTCGGACGCGAAAATCACGCTGCCGTCCAGCGTGCCGATGCACAGGGGGCGGAAGCCGTAGGGGTCGCGCGCGGCGATGAGCTTGCTGGGCGACATCACGACCAGCGAATACGCGCCCGCGAGCTTTGCCATCGCGCGCGAGACGGCTTCCTCGATGGAGGTCGCGCTCAAGCGCTCCTTGGTGATGACATACGATATGACCTCGGTGTCGCTGGTCGTGTGGAAAATCGAACCGGCAAGCTCGAGCTCCTCGCGCAGTTCGCCCGCGTTCGTCAGCGCGCCGTTGTGCGCCAGCGCCATGCGCCCTTTGATGTGGTTGACGACCATCGGCTGCGCGTTCACGCGCTGCTGCATGCCCATCGTGCCGTAGCGCACGTGCCCGACCGCCATCTGCCCCGCGCCCATCTGCTCGAGCACGTCCTTGGAAAAGACCTCGTTGACAAGCCCCGCGTCCTTGTGGCAGCGAATCAAGCCCTCGTCGTTGATGGCGATGCCGCAGGATTCCTGCCCGCGGTGCTGGAGCGCGTACAGCCCGTAATAGCACGCCGACGCGACGTTCAGCCCGTCGGTGGAATACACGCCGAACACGCCGCATTCCTCGTGGATGCTCGCGCTCATGCGTTTTCCCCCAAGAGGCGGCGCAGGATTTCCTGATACGCGTCCTCCACGCCGCCCAGATCGCGGCGGAAACGGTCTTTGTCGAGCTTTTCCCCCGTTTTCGCGTCCCAGAAGCGGCAGGTGTCGGGCGAGATTTCGTCCGCGAGGATGATTTCGCCCTCGCTCGTCTTGCCGAACTCCAGCTTAAAATCGATGAGCGCAATGTTGGCTTCTTTCAGGTATTCTGTCAGAATGTCATTGATCCGGAAGGAGTAATCCGCGATGGTGGCAAGCTCCTGCTTGTTGCAAATGCGGCT
>CAZEIC010000047.1:1148-16876 GCA_964512175.1 uncultured Oscillospiraceae bacterium
CCTCGCTCGTCTTGCCGAACTCCAGCTTGAAGTCGATCAGCTCGATGCCCAAGTCGCGCAGATAGTCCGTCAGCAGTTGGTTGATTTTGAGCGAGTATTCCTTGACGAGCGCAAGCTCCTGCTCGGTGGCGAACTGCATGGCGAAAATGTGATAATCGTTGACCATCGGGTCGCCAAGGTCGTCGTTTTTATAGCAAAATTCCAGCACGGTGGAACGCATTTTCGTGCCCTCGGGCAGCCCCAGCCGCTTAGACAGCGAGCCTGCGGCGATGTTGCGCACGATGACTTCCAGCGGCAGGATGCGCACGCGCTTGACGAGCGTTTCGCGCGGGGACAGCTCGCGGACGACGTGCGTGGGGATGCCGTGCGCTTCGAGCATCGCCATCAGGTGGTTGCTCACGCGGTTGTTGATTTCGCCTTTGCCCGCGATCGTGCCCTTTTTCAGCCCGTTGAACGCTGTCGCGTCGTCCTTGTAGGCGACGATGCACTGGCTCGGGTCGTCGGTCGCGAACACTTTCTTGGCTTTCCCTTCGTAGAGCTGCTCGGTTTTCATGCGTTTTCCTCCGTTATCGTGCTGTATTGCGCCCGGATGGCGCTGTCCTTCTCCATGACCTTGCGCGTCGCTTCGCGGCGGCGGGCAAGCAGCTTGTGTGCCAGTTCCCCGTCTTCCACCGACAGGATTTGCGCCGCCAGCAGCGCGGCGTTCACCGCGCCGTCGATGGCGACGGTCGCCACCGGCATGCCCGGGGGCATCTGCACGGTGGACAGCAGCGCGTCCAGCCCGTCGAGCGCCGAGGACTTGACGGGCACGCCGACGATGGGCAGCGTGGTGTTCGCCGCCAGCGCGCCCGCCAGATGCGCCGCCTTGCCCGCCGCCGCGATGAGCACGCCAAAGCCGTTCTCGCGCGCGAACATCGCCAGCGCGCGCGCCGCGTCGGGCGTGCGGTGCGCGGAAATCACGCGCATCTCGAACGGCACGCCCAGCGCCCGCAGCGTGTCCGCGCACGGCGTCATGACGGGCAGATCGCTGTCGCTCCCCAGCACAATCGCTACTTTCTTCATGATTTCTTCTCCTATAATAACCAAAATGCGAACATTAAACATGTCCGCATAATAATTATACAGCAATAGTCGAACGATTTCAAGTAGGACGGTGAAAATATTCGGGTTTTACTTCGCGTACACGTCTGTCCGCGTCGCGTCCGCGCCCGGCTTGCAATACTGCCCCGAGCCGTACACGCGCTGGCGCGCGCCGTCGAGCGCGGGGTCGGCGTAGCGCGTAAACCACGCTTCCAGCCGCCGGAACATGGCGAGCGCCAGCTCCTGATACGCCGGGTCGTCGATGCGGTTGTGCTTCTCGCCGGGGTCGGCGGCAAGGTCGTACAGCTCGTCCGCGCCGTAGGGATAGCGCCGGACATACTTATGCGTCCGCGTGCGCAGCATGCGCACCGGGCCGTACTCGTCGCAAATCACGATGTCGGCGTCTTCGCGCGTTTCCGCGCCCGTCAACACGCCCCAGAAGCTCTTGCCGGGACGGCGCGCGTCGGGCGTTTCGGGCACATGGACGCTCTCGAGCAGCGTGGGGAACACATCGCACGCGCTGATGAGGTTCTCCACGACCGTGCCCGGGCGAATCGCCGCAGGATAGCGCGCGAGGAAGGGTACTTTGACCGCCGAATCGTACATGTTCATCGGGAACGTGCCGTTGCCCTTGCCCCAAACGCCGTGATGCCCCATGCTCATGCCGTTGTCGGCGGTGAAAATGACGAGCGTGTCGTCCAGTATTCCTTTTTCTTCCAGCTTGGAAAGCAGCCTGCCGATGTTTTCGTCCATCTTGGTGATGGCGGCAAAGTACCCGCGCAGGTTCTCCCTGCGCTTTTCCGTGCCGTGCACGGGCGCGCCTTTCAAATCGGGATGGTCTGGCTCGTCCGGAACGCTCGCGAAATCGCAGTCTTCGTAGAGCGCGATCGTTTCCTTGGGGTGATGCTCGGCGCTCCACGGGTCGTGCGGGGCGGTGTAGTGCACGCTCAAGTAAAACGGCGCGTCCGAAAGCTCGTCGAGGAGGGCAAGCGCGCGGTCTGTGATCACGTCGGTGACGTACTGCCCGTGCAAGACGTGGATATCGCCGTTTTCCACGATGTCGGGATGATAGTACCAGCACCCGCCTTTGCCGAGCGTGAACCACTTGGAAAAGCCGTGCTGTGACTGCACGCTGTCGCCCAGATGCCACTTGCCGCAGAGCGCGCAGGTCACGCCCGCGCGGGCGAGCGCGTCGGTATAGGTTTCTTTGCCTTCCAGATATTGGATGGGCTTGACTTCGTCGCGGTAGCCGCCATAGGGGTTTTCCGCGCCCTGCGCGGCGTACCTTTCCTTGTCCAGATTGCCCGAGCGCAGCCAGTCGTGCACGCCGTGTCCCGACGGCGGCAGCCCGGTCAGCAGCGACGCGCGCGCGGGCGAACAGACCGGCGAGGCGCAAAAGAAATTGTTCAGCATCGCGCCTTCGCGCGCGAGGCGGTCGAGGTTGGGCGTGATAAGCTCGGGCGTGCCCGCGCAGCGCATCGCCCACGCGCCTTGGTCGTCCGACAGGATGAACAGGATGTTCTTGGGCTGCTGGCTCATTGCATCGTCTCCTGCTTGACTTTGTGATCGACCACGTGCCGCTTGGCAAGCTCGTTCTTCACATCGTCCGGCGTGATGCCCGCCTGCGCCATCAGCACCAGCGCGTGATAGCACAAATCGGCAAGCTCGAAAACCGTTTCGGCATTGTCGCGCTTGGCGGCGGCGATGATGACCTCTGTGTTTTCCTCGCCCAGCTTTTTGAGGATCTTGTCCAGACCCTTTTCAAACAGATAGCTCGTGTAGCTGCCCTCTTTGCGCTCGCCCTTGCGCCCGAGGATCAGCCGATACAGCGCGTCGATGCAGAAGGGCTTTGCCGCGTCCGACACATACACCGGCTGGAAAAAGCAGCTTTCCGCGCCGGTATGGCAGGCGGGTCCGGTTTTCTCGACCTGCACCACCAGCGCGTCCGCGTCGCAGTCGGCGGTGATGGACACGATCCTTTGCACGTTGCCGCTGGTTTCGCCCTTGCGCCAGAGCGTCTGCCGCGAGCGCGAATAAAAGCATGTGCGCCCCTCGCGGATGCTGATGGCAAGCGCTTCGGCGTTCATGTACGCCAGCGTCAGCACTTCCTTGGTCGCCGCGTCCTGCACGATGGCGGGGATCAGCCCGCGCTCGTCGTATTTCAAGTTCATAGCCGCACCTCCGCGCCGTTTGCGCGCAAATATTCTTTGAGCTCCCGGATGCCCAGCTCGCCCGCGTGGAAAATGCCCGCCGCAAGCCCCGCGTCCACCCGTTTATTTCGGAACAACTCGACGAAATCCTCTTTCTTGCCCGCGCCGCCGCTGGCGACCAGCGGCAGAGAGGACGCTTTGGCGATTTCGTCCAGCAGCGGCATGTCGAAGCCCCCGCGCACGCCGTCCGCGTCCATGCTGTTGACGACCAGCTCGCCCGCGCCCTCCTGCTCGCCGCGCGCCGCCCACGCGCCTGCGAGGATGCCGGTGTCGGTGCGTCCGCCGTCGAGGAAGACGTGGTACTGCCCGCCCACGCGCTTGACGTCCATGCTCAAAACCACGCACTGGCTGCCGAAGCGCTTCGCCGCCTCGCGAATCAGCGACGGCTCGCGAATTGCGCCCGAATTGACGGACACCTTGTCCGCGCCCGAGCGCAGCGCGCGCTCGAAATCCCCCGGCGCGCGGATGCCGCCGCCCACCGTCAACGGGATGAACACCGCGCTTGCAACGCTTTCCAGTATATTCCAAAATAGCGCGCGCTGCTCGTAGCTCGCGGTGATATCGTAGAATACCAGCTCGTCCGCGCCCTGTTCGTTGTAGAATTTTGCCATCTCCACGGGGTCGGCGACGTCGCGCAGCCCTTGAAAGCGCACGCCCTTGACGACGCGCCCGTCCTTCACGTCCAAGCAGGGGATGATGCGCTTGGTGATCATGCGCCCGCCTCCGCCGCCATCAGCAGCGCGGCAAGCGCCGCCTTGCCCTCGTACAGCGCTTTGCCGACGATCGCGCCCGCGCAACCGAGCGCCCGCAGAGCGCGAACATCTTCCGCCGACGACACCCCGCCGCTTGCCACGACGGACAGCCCGGGAATCGCGGTCAGCCCCGCGTATGCCGCGAGATTCGCGCCCGCCAGCGCGCCGTCGCGCGCGATGTCGGTGTAGACGACGGTTTGCACGCCCATATCGGCAAGCGCCGCGCAGAAGTCCGCGCCGCGCGTCGCGCTGGTTTCCAGCCAGCCGCGCACGGCGACATAGCCGTCCCGCGCGTCCACGCCGACGGCGATTTTTTCCGCACCAAAGCGCGCGAGCATGCTTTTGAGCGTGTCCGGGCGCTTGAGCGCCGCCGTGCCGACGATCACGCGGTCAACGCCGACGTCCAGATACCGCGCCGCGTCGCCCTCCGCGCGGATGCCGCCGCCCACCTGTAAGAACCCCGGAAAGGCGGCGCGGATGCCCGCTATGACCTCGAAATTTTCTGGCTTTCCCGCTTTCGCGCCGTCCAAATCGACGGTGTGCAGACAGCTAGCGCCCTGCGCGGCGAAATCGCGCGCGACGGAAGCTGGGTCGCCCGAATACTCGGTTTTCTGCTGATAATCGCCGCGCAGCAGCCGCACGGCGCGCCCCTGAAGCACATCGATGGCGGGAAACAGCCTCATACGCCCTCCACAAACGCGCGGAGCAAGGATAACCCCGCCGCGCCGCTTTTCTCCGGGTGAAACTGGCAGCCGATCACATTGCCTGCGCGCACCACGCCCGGCACGCGCACGGCGTATTCGCTGGTCGCCAGCGTGTAGTCTTCGCAGTCGGTCGCGTAAAAGCTGTGCACGTAGTACACATGCGCGCCGCTTGGGAAATAGCGGAAAAACGGATCGTCGCGCGCGACGTCCAGCGCGTTCCAGCCGATGTGCGGCGTTTTGTAGCCTGCGGGCAGCACGTCGCGAAGCGAACGCACAACGCCCGGAATCAGGCACAGCCCCTTGTGCTCGCCGAACTCGAAGCTTTTTTCAAACAACAATTGCATGCCAAGGCAGATGCCGAGCACGGGCGTTCCGCGCCGCGCTGCCGTTATGACCGCGCTCGCCAGCCCCGTTCTTTCCAGTGCATCCGCCGCGTCTCCGAACGCGCCCACCCCGGGCAAAATCACGCTGTCCGCGCTTTGCACAACGTCCGGCTCGCCTGAAACGACCGCGCCGCAACCGAGCGCTTCCAAGCTCTTGCGCAGGCTGAACAGGTTGCCGCACCCGTAATCGACGACGACCGTCATAGCGCCCCCTTGGTGCTGGGGAGCGAATCGGCAAACGCCGGTTCGATCGCGACCGCCTGCCGCAGCGCGCGCCCGAGCGCCTTGAACGCCGCCTCGATGATGTGGTGGCTGTTGCCGCCCGCGAGCAGCTTGACGTGCAGCGTCATGTGCATGGCGCGGCAAAGCGCCGCGAAGAACTCCGCGACCAGCTCGGTGTCAAAATCGCCGCACTTCTGCGCGGGAATCGGCAAATCGACGCACGCGCACGCGCGCCCCGATAGATCGACGGCGCACAGCACCAGCGATTCATCCATCGGCAGCAGGCTTTGTCCGTACCGCGCAATGCCGCGCTTGTCGGAAAGCGCCTGTGAAAACGCCTGCCCGAGCGCGATAGCGACGTCCTCGGTCGTGTGATGCGCGTCTACCTGCATATCGCCCTTGCACGACAGCGCGATATCGAACCGTCCGTGCAGCGAAAACAACGTCAGCATGTGGTCGAGAAAGCCGCAGCCCGTGGCGATATCGCTCTTGCCCGCGCCCTCGAGCGTCAGCGCTGCGCGTATGTCCGTTTCGGTGGTCGTCCGCGTGATTTCCGCGTTTCTCATTGCGTTTGCTCCTTCAGGATGGCTTGCGTCGCTTCGAGGTAGGCGCGCATATCGCCGCTTGATCCGACGGTCACGCGCGCAAAGTCGCGCACGCGCGCGCCCGAAAAATGCCGCACCAGCACGCCGCGCGCCCGCAGCGCCGCGCAATATGCCTCGCAGTCCATCGGCGGCTTGACGAACAGAAAATTCGTGCGGCAGTCGAGCGTGACAAAGCCCATATTCGACAGCGCGCGCCGCGTTTCCTCCCGCGTATTGACGATGCCTGCGACGCACGCGTTGAAATATGTCTCGTCCTCCATTGCTTTTTCGCCGAGAAGCTGCGTCAGGCTGCTGATGTTGTAGGGATTGGCGCAATTTTTGAGCAGCCGCAGGTCGTCGATCAGCGGCTTTTGCGCCATGGCGAAGCCCAGCCGCGCGCCCGCGAGCGAGCGGCTCTTGGAGCAGGTCATCACGACGATGAGGTTGGGATACTTCGCGATCAGCGGCACGCAGCTTTCGCCGCCAAAGTCCACATACGCCTCGTCGATAACGACGATGTTCCGGGGATTGCTTTGCAGGATGCGCTCGATATCGCTCCTCGGCAGCGAAAGCCCGGTCGGCGCGTTGGGGTTGGCAAGGACGACCGTTTGCCCGCAGGCGAGATAATCGCCGATATCCACGCTGAAATCGGCGCGCACCGGCATTTCTGTATACTGGATACCATACAGTCCGCAGAGCACCTTGTACAGCCCGTAGGTCACGTCGGGGAAGCGCATGGGCGCGCCTGCATACGCCATGCAACAGAGCGAGAGCGCCTCGTCCGAGCCGTTTGTTGGCAGCACCATGTCGGGCGACAGCCCGTAGCGCGCGGCGATGGCGGCGCGCAGACGGTCGCTCTCCGGGTCGGAATACAGCCGCAGATCGCCCGCCGAATACGCCGCCAGCGCTTCGAGCGCGCCGGGGCATGGGGGAAAGGGGCTTTCGTTGGTGTTGAGCTTGACATAACGTCTGTCTTTGGGCTGCTCGCCCGGTACGTACTCGGCGATTCCCCGGTATTGCGCGCTCAAAAACGTGCTCATACCCGCGCCTCCACGCTGCGCGCGTGCGCGTCCAAGCCCTCGCGCCGCGCGAAATCGGCGATGCGGCGCGCGTCCTGTTGGAGCGCTTCCTTCGTATAGTAAGTGAAGCTCATCTTCTTGACGAAATCGTCCACCGAAAGCGGGCTGGAGAAGCGCGCCGTGCCGCCGGTCGGCAGCGTGTGGTTTGGTCCCGCGAAGTAATCGCCGAGCGCTTCGGGCGCGTACCTGCCAAGGAACACGCTGCCCGCGTTGCGAACCAGCGGCAGCAGCGCGAACGGGTCGTCCACGCACAATTCCAGATGCTCGGGCGCTGCGGCGTTCGCCGCTTGCAGCGCTTCCTCGAGGGTATCGACCACGAGCGCCGCGCCGAAATCGTCGATGCTCGCGCGCGCAATGACCTTCCTCGGCAGCGTTTCCAGTTGTTTCTCCACCTCGGCGCGCACGGAAAGCGCCAGCGCTTCCGAGTCGGTCACGAGCATGGCGCGCGCGATTTTGTCGTGTTCGGCTTGCCCCAAGAGATCCGCCGCCACGCAAACGGGGCTGGACTGCGCGTCCGCGACGACCAAAATCTCGCTCGGCCCTGCGATCATATCGATGGCGACCTGCCCGTACACCATGCGCTTGGCGGTCGCGACGTAAATGTTGCCGGGACCTACGATTTTGTCCACCGCCGGGACGCTCTCCGTGCCATACGCCAGCGCCGCGATCGCCTGCGCGCCGCCGCATTTGTAGATTTCGTCCACGCCCGCGACCTTCGCCGCCGCGAGGATGGCGGGCGATACGCGCCCGTCTTTGCAAGGCGGGGTCGCGAGCGCCACGCGCGTAACGCCCGCGAGCTTGGCGGGGATGGCGTTCATCAGTACGCTGGAGGGGTAGCTCGCCGTGCCGCCCGGGATGTACAGCCCCGCGCTTGCCATCGGCAGCACGCGCTGCCCGAGGATCGCGCCGGGCACGTCGGTTTTCACATAGTCGCGCCTGATTTGCAAGGCGTGGTACGCGCGGATGTTCTCGGCGGCAAGCGAAAGCGTTTGCTTGAAATCGTCGTCGGTCGCGTTCCAAGCGTCCGCGAGTTCTTCCGGCGATACGCGCAGCGCTTCCGGGCGAACGCCGTCGAACTTTTCGGTGTAATCGAGCACCGCCGCGTCGCCGCGCGCGCGCACATCCTCGATGATGGCGCGCACCACGTCGTCCACATTCTTTTGCGCCGCCTCGTCCCTTTGCAGGAAATCGCCCAGCGCATCCATGCCGCGATACAGCTTCATCATTGTCCCCGCCCTCCCAGTTCGTTCATCAGCGCGCGGATGCGCGCGTTTTTGTATACATACCCCGCCTTGCCCGCGATCAGCCGCGCGCTGACGGGCAGGAAGGTTTCCAAAACCTGTAAATGGTTCTCGCGCAGCGTCCTGCCGCTTTCCACGATGTCCACGATCACGTCCGACAGCGACAGCAGCGGCGCAAGCTCGATCGAGCCGTTGAGCTTGATCACGTCGATTTCGCGCCCGCGCGCCGCGAAGTGCGCCTTGGCGATGCGCGGAAACTTGGTCGCCACGCGCAGCGCGCGTCCTTCGTCCTCTTGGAAGCCCTCGGGCGCGGCGACGCACATCCGGCACTTGCCGATGCCCAAATCGAGCAGCTCGTATACGTCGGGCTGCTGCTCGAGCAGCGTGTCCTTGCCGACCACGCCGACGTCCGCAGCGCCGCGCGCCACGTACACCGCCACGTCGCTGGGCTTGACCATCAAAAACCGCAGCCCGCGCGTCGGTTCTTCCCACGAAAGGCGGCGGTCGCTCTCCGGGATGGGCGATAGCCCGAGCGCCGCGAGCGCGCTGTCGCCCAGCCGTCCCTTGGGCAGCGCCACGGTCAGCATGCCGTCGCATGCGCGCGCGGGCGCGGAAAGCGCGTCCAGATAGACCGCGAAGCCCACGCCGTCGGCTTGCTTTTGGAATTTGCGCATCAGCCCGTCGTACTGCCCGCCCGCGAGCACGGGGCGCGGAACGCCCGGGAGATACCCCGACAGCACCACGCCGTTGTAATACTCCGCGTCGTTGAGCGCGGTCAAATCCAGCGTGATATCGCCCGCCTCGGCGGCAAGTGTTTCCAGACGATCCAGCGCTTCCGCCATGCCGCTGTTTTGCACGAGCGCGCGCGCGGCGGGCAGCACGGTCTTCGCGTCACCGCAGAGCGAGAGCGCTTGTGCAAGCGGCGCGGCGCGCTGCTCGCCGAGCAGTTCGGCAAGCCCGTGCGCGTTTTTCTGCGAAAGCAGCGAGAGCGCCTGCGCGCGCTCGCTCCCGCGCGCGTCGATCGCGTCCAGCAGGGACAGCGCGAAGCCCATGTGGTTGACCGTCAGCCGCCCTTCGGGCGACAGCGCGCGCAGGCTGACAAGCGCCAGCGATACGATTTCGGAAAGCGCTGCGCCGTCTGTAACGCCGAGACGCTCCACGCCCATCTGGCTGATTTCCTGAAAGCCCTCGCCCTCGCGCCCCGGGCGGAACACGCTCTCGGCGTAATACAGGCGCTCCGTTTCTGTGCGCAGCCCGCGCGCGCCCTTGACGATGGAGAGCGTCACGTCGGGCTTGAGCGCCAGCAGCCGCCCGTCGGTGTCGGTGAAGGAAATCACGCGGTCGCTCGCCAGAAAATAACGGTTGTCGAGGTATAACCCCAGCTCCTCGAACCGGCTCATGGCGTACTTGCGATAGCCGCGGCGCTCATACAGCGCGCGCAGCGCGAACATCCTTCGCTCCTGTTGGCTGAAAGCCACGCCCTCCATTCGCGTCCCTCCCGTTCCTGCGCTTTAGCGAGGTAATACGATAAAGCAATTCTATCATATGCCCGCGCTTTTGCAAAGGGGTAAAATGGGAATATTCTCGCCAAAACGCAGGAAACCGCCCCGATGGGCGGCTTCACGCTATCTGATTACGAATAGAATCGCTTGTCCGCGCGCCCGAGCGCCGCCATGGCGAGCAGCGCCACGCCGGAGGCGATCATCACCATTTGCAGCGGCACAGCGTCGGCAAGCGGACCGAATACCGCCATGCCGACGGGCAGAAAGCCGGAGTACGCCGACCCCAGCAGCCCGAACACGCGCCCCTGCATCGCGGGCTGCGAGCGCTCCTGAATGAGCGTTGTCGTCGCGGTCTGTACCATCGTTAGCGCGACGCCGTAGAGCAGCATCAGCGCGAGATACAGGATGAAGTTCGTGCTCGCGCCCATACCGATGGCAAGCGCGCCGAAGGCGGCAAGCCCGCAAAGCAGCGTTTTGACGCGGCTCTTGAACCCGCCCCACGCGCTCATCATAACGCCGCCCGCCGCCATGCCAGCAAAGCCCACCAGCTCGACCGCCGTCATGTAGCCGTAGCTCTCGCCGTACACGCGCGTCACCAGCAGCGTCGCCAGAAACCCGGCGGGCACGCACAGGAACACGAACAGCCCGTAGGTGATCAGCAGCCGCGAGAGGAACTTGTCGGAGAAGACATACTTCACGCCGACCGCCATGTCGGCAAGCAGCGAGTTTTCGGATTTTTCGACTTTGACGCGGGGAATGCACACGCACGCGAGCAGCCCGATGCCGAGCGCCGCCGTCACGATGTCGATGGCGAGCGCCTCGCGCAGCGTCGCGAAGGTCAGCACCGCGCCCGCCGCCGCCGGCGCGGCGAACTGCACGACCGACTGCATCGTGGCGTTGATGCCGTTGAAGCGCATGATGTGTTCGGCGGGCACGAGCTGCGGCAGCACGGCGTTCACCGCCGGGGTCTGCACGCCCGCGGCGACCGAGCGCAGCGCCGAGACCGCGAGGACGACGTAGAGCAGCGGCTCGCCCGCCGGTATTGCGGGCATGAGCAGCATCAGCGCCAGCGTGACGGCGGCGATGCACGCGTCCGCGAGGATGATGAGCCTTTTGCGCTCGAACCTGTCCGCCCATACGCCGCCCACGAACGACATCAGGAACTGCGGCAGGTACGAGCAGACCGAGAACGCCGACACCCACGCGCCGGAGGCGGTTTCCATCGTGACGTACCAGACGATCGCCATCTGCACGAGCGTCGAGCCAAAGAGCGTGACCGACTGGCTGACGAGAAACAGGATCGTTCGCTTTTTCCAGCCCGCGCCCGGGGCGGGCGTTGCTTGCGGTGCTTGCATTTGCTTCTCTTTCCGGACAGACGCAAAGCCGGCCGCACGGATGCGGTCGGCTGGTCTGCCGCGCTGTTATTTCGCTTTGACGGCGCGCAGCTCGATGTATCCGCGTTCGCCGCGCGGCTCGAGCTGGATGCGCGGGTTCTCGTCGTCCCACTGGTAGCCGATGATCGCCGGGTCGTACCTGTCCATCGCCTGCTGCACCGCGCCGATCGCCTGCGCGTAATCCTCCTCGGCGAACGGTTCGCCTTGGAACGCGAGGTAGCTTGCGGCGGGCAGCGTGATCACGTCGAAGCCCTCGGGGACCTCGCCCGCGTAGTCCTTATCGGTTTCCACGCCTTGCACGTAGGTGGACGTGCCGGGCTTCTTGAACCGTTCGGGCAGCCACAGGCAGACGGGCTCGCCGCAGAGCGAATCCATGCTCATCAGCAGCCCCCACACGTCGCAGCCGACCTCGCCGCAATACTCGAAATACTCCGTCGCTTTCACGCCGCGCTTGACGAGCGCCTTGCGCTCGGGCTTGTTGATGACCTGTACGAACACGCTTTGCACGTTTTCCATGATGATCTGCTCCTTTCGCATTTCCCTGAATTTCACGCCGTATGGGATGAACAGCCCGATGGGCACGGGGTCTTTCTGGTATTCGCCCGGATTGCAGCCGAATTCCCGCAGGAACGCGCGCTGGAAACCGTCCACGCTCTCAAACCCCGAGGTAAGCGCTGCGTCCGTCACCGAGCATTCCGCCTTTTTGAGACGCCGCGCCGATTCGGTCAGCCGCAGACGGCGGATGTACTCCGCCGGGGTCAGCCCCGTTTGCTGGCGAAACAGGCGGTAGGAATGCCATGGCGAAAACAGCGCTTCTTTGCACAGCGCCTGCATGGTGATATCCTCCGAAAGATGCGCGCGGATATAATCCTGCATGCGCTGTACCGCCAGCGTCTGTTCCTTCATGCCCTCACCCCCTCGACGACGTGATGATACCACGATGCGCGGTCGGATTGCTCGACTTTTTTTGCCAAGAAAAGGGTCTGCACGGTTGCAGACCCTGTATGCGTACTTTGGAGCGCCTTAATAATCGACCGCGCAGATGATCCCGCCCATGTTGTCGGACGAGGCGACGTAAGACTTCGCGCCCTGCGGGATGTCGATGGTCGTGTCCGCGTAGCCGCCGTCCGTGCGGAAGATCTCGTACTTGAGCGCGCCGTCCTGATAGACCGCGATGTGCGGATGCGCCGCCATGTA
Organism: uncultured Oscillospiraceae bacterium; assembly: GCA_964512175.1. GTDB lineage: Bacteria > Bacillota > Clostridia > Christensenellales > Aristaeellaceae > CAZEIC01. Next base: position 13,497 of record CAZEIC010000047.1, read on the forward strand.
TTCGATGTATTCCTCCAGACACAGGTCAAGGTGGTACATCACGGCGGCGTGCGCCTTGCCGACATAGCGATATACGTCCATGTGCAGCTTGGGGTTCATGCCGGTTTTGTAGGTCTTGTCCGTCACGCCCTCGTAGGGGTAGTTCTGCGTGGGATAACGGAAGATGAAGCCGTACTGCCAGCCGTTTTCGTTGAGCCATTTCGCCTGCTCGGTCGTCTGGAAATCGGCGTTGTTGAGCACGGAATCTTCCTTATCATATACGTCCATCGAGCAGGACAGCCCCGACTGGTAATCGCTCGTGCCGGGATAGCTGACCGTCTCGCGCGCCTTTTCGGTGAGCGTGTCGCCCGAGAAGCGCTCCTGCAGCTGCTCGACGCGCGTGTTCCAGTAACCCGTCTGCGTTTCCATCGTGCGGTAGCCTTCGCGCACGATGTAGTGCTCCTGCCCGGCGGTCTTGGCGGCGGCGAGCATCTCGTCCAGCGCCGTGATGGCGACCGGGAACAGGCGAACAGAGCTATTGTTGACCGGGACGCGGTAGCTCGTCGTCGAGCCGACGGAGACCACGGCGGTCTCGTCGAAATCCGACGGCAGCGCGTGCCAGCGGTTGAGCAGCATCAGCCCGCCCGTGAGCATTTCGGCGCGCGTGACCGAGACTTCGCGCGTGCGCGTCAGCGCGAAAGCGCTCACGTCGATGACGTCCCAGCCCGTTTCCTTGGGCGCGGGCCATTGGTCGTTCTTGACGACGGAGGACTGCGCCTCGCGCCGCTGTTCGGCGAGCGCCGCGTCATACTCCGCCTGGAGCTTGTCGTTCTCTTCCTGAACGGCAATGCGCTCGGTTTCCACCTGACCCTTGACATATTTATCCAGCAGCACATAGCCGGTGCCCACGAGCACCAGCAACACCAGCAGTACCAGCATGACCTTGATCAGCTTGCGATACGCATCGCCGCTTTTCCGATTAGCCATTGCGTTCACCTTCCTATGCCCATATTTATATCAGAAATATTACGAAATGTCAAATATTTAATGTAGATTTACAATGTTTGCCGGATGTATTATAATTACGGTGGACGAATGTACACGACAGGAGGTTTCTATGAGCAAAATCATCGGTTCGCCGCTGCCCAACATCCCCTGGCAGGACAAGCCCGACGGCTGTAAAACGCCCGTATGGCGCTACTCGGGCAACCCGGTCATCCCGCGCGATGCCATCCCGTGCTCCAACAGCGTGTTCAACAGCGCCGTCGTGCCGTTCGGGGGCGCGTTCGCGGGCGTGTTCCGCTGCGACGACAAAGCGGTGAACATGGACATCTTCGCTGGCTTCTCCGAGGACGGCATCCATTGGAACATCGAGAGCGACCCCATCGTGTTTGAGGGCGACGCGGTCGTCACGCGCAAGGAATACCGCTATGACCCGCGCGTCTGCCTGCTCGACGGCAAGTATTACGTTACGTGGTGCAACGGCTTCCATGGGCCGACTATCGGCATGGGCTGGACGGAGGACTTCAAGACCTTCCATCAGCTGGAAAACGCGTTCCTGCCCTACAACCGCAACGGCGTGCTGTTCCCGCGCAAGATCGGCGGCATGTACATGATGCTCTCGCGCCCGTCGGACACCGGGCACACGCCCTTCGGCGATATTTTCATCAGTCAGAGCCCCGACCTTTGCTTCTGGGGGAAGCATCGGTACGTGTTCGGCACGGCGGGCGGCTGGCAGTCCAAGAAGGTCGGCCCCGCGCCTTGCCCGATCGAAACGGACGAAGGCTGGCTGATGATCTATCACGGCGTGATCAACACCTGCAACGGCTTTGTCTACCGCGCGGGGTGCGCGCTGCTGGACATCGACGAGCCGTGGAAGGTGATCGCCCGCACGAGCTGGTATATCCTTGGCCCGGAAGAGCTCTACGAGCTGACGGGCGACGTGCCCAACGTCACGTTCCCGTGTGCCGCGCTGACCGACGCCGCCACCGGGCGCATCGCCATCTATTACGGCTGCGCCGACACCGTGACGGGGCTTGCGTTCACGACGGTGGACGAGCTGCTGACGTTCCTGAAGGAACACCACATGTAATGCCGCCGAAAAAAGAGGCTGCCCGGCAATACGCCGCGGCAGCCTTTTTGTTTATCCCGCCCGTTTGAACTTCGCCAGCAGCCGCTCCCGCCGCTTCCTGCGTTCTTCTTTGAGCGCGAGCCGGTCGCCAAGGTCGCGCGCGCCCACGCCGTAGACCAGATACAATATCAGCCCCGACACCAGCATGATGAACACCGTGGACGCGCACCTGCGCCCCGAAGCGTTGACGTTATAGCCGTACAAGCCCTCGTCGGCGCACATGCTCTGAATCACCATGGCGTAGCTGATGCCGTAGGAGGAGGCGAACGTCGCGGACATGTCATATTCTGTGAACAGCGCGTTGAAGTTGAGCGCGAATACCGCCAGCACGCTTGGCAGGATGATCGGTAGCTTGACCTTCAAAAACGTTCGCAAGCCTTTCGCGCCGAGGCTGCGCGCCGCGTCCTCCAGCTCGGAGTCGATGGAGTAAAACGACGCTTTGATCATGCGCAGCGCGAACGGCAGTTTGACGACCGTATAGGCGACGACAATCAAGATGCGCACCTTGTCGGTGTAATACAGGTTCGTACCGAAGACGTACCAGATGCTGTCGGAGTTAAAGTACGTGCGGTAGGAATAGCAGATGAGGATGGTCGGCAGCAGCCACGGGAACAGCAGGCTGTATTCCAGCAGCGTGCCCGATTTTTTGTGCTTGGAGATGTAGTTGCAGGCGACGACGATGATGACGCACGTCAGCGCCGCCGCGATGGCGGACATCACGAAGCTCAAGCTGATGCCGCCGAGCGTGTCCGGGTTGTTGAACAGCCCCGATATCGCGCCCTCGCGCACGCGGTACGTGCCGCGCGAGGTCAGGTAGGAGTAATCCTGCGAGCCGAAGAAATTGACGAGCGTCCAGTTGGACACATCGAGCGTTTTCAGGCGAATGGCGGAATACGACTGGAAGGCGAACAACACGATCATCACGACCGGGGTCATGTACACGATGAACAGCACGTAGGCGTAGACATGCGCCAGCGCGTTCATGACGGGGTTCTCGATCTTCTGCTTGACGAGCTTGGCTTTGGTCTTGGAGACCGACAGGTAATGCCCCTTGCGCTCGTATGCCGAGAGGATGGTGAGCAATATGATGGAAAAAATTGCCAGAATGATGGACAGCAGCGCGGCGCGCGCCTGCGGGAACGCCTCGTCCGCGACCGACGAACCGGCGAGCCGGACGATTTCGGGGTTGATGGAGTCATAGCCCAGCAGCGTTGGCGCGGACATGGCGCACAGCCCCGTGATGAACGTCATGATGGTGAGCGAGAACATC
>CAZEIC010000047.1:16886-18043 GCA_964512175.1 uncultured Oscillospiraceae bacterium
ATGAGCGTCGGGAACACGACCTTCCATAGCACCTTCCACGGCTTCGCGCCGAGGTTGCGCGCCGCCTCGACGGTGTTGTAGTCGATGCCGCGAATGGCGTTGCGCAGAAAGAGCGCGTGGTTGCTCGTGCAGGCGAAGGTCATGGTGAACAGCACGGCGTTGAACCCCGAGAACCAGTTGACGTTCATGCCGGGGAAAGCGTTTGTGAGCAGCGAGGTGATGATGCCGTTGCTGTCGTGCAAAAACAGGTAGCCCGTCACGAGCGCCACGCCCGAATAGACGAGCGTCGTCAGGTAGCCGACGCGCAGGATCTTCGCACCCTTGATATCGAAATATTCCGTTAAAAGCACAATGGACACGCCCACGACGTTGACGGTGATCGTCAGGCAGACGGCGAGCTTGAGCGAGTTCCAGAGGTACTGCGCCATGTTGCCTGCCGCGAAAAAGCGGATGACGGCGAACGGGTCGGCTTCGCCCGCCGCGTTCTTGGCGGAAAAAATCTGCGTCAGGCTGTTGAGGCAGGGCAGCAGCATGAACCCCAGAAACATGTACGCGAAGAACGCGACACCCACGGTCTTGGCGACGATCTCGCCCGGGCGCTTTTTGACGGCGAAGCCCCTCATGCGCTCGCCCCCTTCGGATAGGACATCACGTCTTTTGCCGCGATGTTCAGCGTCACGCGCTCGCCCGGCTCGTGGATGTTCACGCCGTCGTTTTTCTCGACGACCTTCATGACCGTCCCGCCGATATCGACGGAATATTTGATGTACAGCCCGTAATACTCGCGCCCCGCGACCGCGCCGGGCAGCGCGATACAGCCGTCGTGCGCCGCTGCGCCCACGCGCACGCGCTCCAGACGGATATAGTGGCTGTCGCCTTGCGAAAGCCCGGGGATCTGCGCGGCGACCGCGTCCGGCAGCTTGTTGATGTCGCCGATGAAATTACAGACGAAATCAGTCGCCGAATGGTTGTAGATGTCGTTGGGCGTGCCGATTTGCTCGATGAAGCCGTTGTTGAACACCGCGATGCGGTCCGACAGCGTCAGCGCTTCTTCTTGGTCGTGCGTGACGTAAATCGTCGTGATGCCGAACTCGCGCTGCATGACCTTCAGCTCGTTGCGGAGCGTCAGGGCGAGCAGCTGCAGCTTGAATTTTCGG
>CAZEIC010000047.1:18053-20366 GCA_964512175.1 uncultured Oscillospiraceae bacterium
GAGCTGCACGCGCAGCTTGGCGTCGAGGTTGGACAGCGGTTCGTCCATGCAGATGACGGCAGGTTCCGTCACGAGCGCGCGCGCGATGGCGACGCGCTGCTGCTGCCCGCCCGAGAGCTGCGAAACCGCTTTTTTGAGCTGCTCCTCCGTCAAATCCACCTTGTCCGCGATCTCGTGCACGCGGCGGTCGATCTCCGCCTTCTTCATGCCCTTGATTTTCAGCCCGAACTTGATGTTGTCATAGACCGTCATGGTCGGGAACAGCGCGTAGCTCTGGAACACGATGCCGATGTTGCGCTCCTCGATGGGCACGCGCGTGATGTCCGCGCCCTTCATGAACACCGCGCCCGCGCTGGGCTGGATAAAGCCCGTGATCGTGCGCAGCGTCGTCGTTTTCCCGCAGCCCGAAGGCCCTAAAAATGTGAAGAACTCGCCCTCGCGCACATGCACGTCGATGCTGTGCAGCGCCGTGAAATCCCCGAACTTGACGACAATCTTTTCGAGCCTGATCATTGCGGATTCATTCCTTTGCATCATGAATGGCGTATGGCGAGCCAAATGACTCGCCATACGCCTGTTTGGTACTATCAGTTCGCGGGCTTGGTGAGCGTCGCCCAGTCGAGCGCGTCCCAATCGGGCTCATTGACGGTCGCGTTCGCGTCCGCCCAGTAGAAGCCCAGGTTCGTCATGATGTTCGTCCACTCGCTGGAATGCGCGGCGACATACCCGGCGTAGTTAAGGTCCGTGCCTTCGATTTTCGTCAGCGCGAAGTTTTTGAGCGTGTAGATGGAGGGCACGCCGTCGGGGTAGAGGATGCCCGCCGCCACGGTGTTGCAGGGATAGGAGTCGAATTCCTCGCCCCATGCCGCCTGAATCTCCGAAGAACCGAACCACTCGGCGAACGCCTTGACCGCCTCGGTCTGCTCGTCCGTGCGGCCCGCCCTGTCGAGGATACCGATGTACTCGGCGATGTAGTACGTGCCGTCCTCGATTTCGACCAGCGCCCAGTTTTCAGGCTGCAGCGCGCCCTTGAGCGGAGTCGTCGAGCCTTCCGCCGCCGCGTCGATCTTGCCAAAGAGCGAGGAGGAATAGAACGTGGACACCTGCACGTCGCCGCGGTTCAGCGGGTCAAAGCCGTAGCTGTCGCCGGTGAACACGCCGTTCGCGCAGTACTTCCAGAGCGTCTTCCAGCCGTCGATGGAGATGCCGCCCGCGGGCGACGCGGGATCGACGAAGGCAAAGAGCATGGAGGAGTTGATGTTGGCGTTCGTCGTGCCGCCGACCTTGCCCTGACGGTACCACGTATACCCGCAGTCCACGATGTCCGCCCAACGCTTGAAGGAGAGCTTTTCGCCCTTGGTGCCCAGATCGTCCGTGCGGTAGAGCATGAGGATGTTCTGGATGACCAACCCGTACGCCAGCCCGTCGTACTTGTATTCGCCGACCTCGGCAGCCCACGACGGCGTCCAGTCGATGAGCTTGAGGTTTTCGTACGTGCCGCCCACGACTTGGTTCCAGCGCGTTTCGTTCAGGCCGAACAGGATATCGCCGTCCTTGTTTTCATTGGCGGCTTGGATGGCGGCGGTGTCGCCGGAGATGACGGAATTGTTGTCGATCATGATGCTGAAGCCCGCCGCCTTGGCTTCATTTTCCAGCCATGTGGTGCGCTCGGTGGAGTTGGAGTTGGAATAGATGCGGATGGTGTAGCCCGAATAGTCCTTGCCCTCCGCGCCCGCGAAGGACGTCAGCGACAGCAGCATGACCGCCGCCAGCAGGAACGCCAAGGTTTTCCTCATGAGATCGCCTCCTGTAATATTCGCCGCTTGCGCGGCTTTTGAACCTATACACAGTATACCGCAAATCGGTGGATATGACAACAAAAAAATGCGCCCCCGGACAGTGCCGAGGGCGCTTAACGCTATTTCTTATTTGTTGTCGACCGACGCCATGTGGCGGATCAGGTCGATGACCTTGTTGGAATAGCCCCACTCGTTGTCGTACCACGCGACCAGCTTGACGAAGGTATCCGTCAGGCTGATGCCGGCGGTCGCGTCGAACACCGAGGTGCAAGTCTCGTGAATGAAGTCGGAGGAAACGACTGCGTCCTCGGTGTAGCCGATGATGCCCTTCCACTGCGCGGACTCGGAGGCGGCCTTCATCGTCGCCTTGATGTCGTCCATCGTCGCGGGCTTTTCGAGGTTGCAGGTCAGGTCGACCACCGATACGTCGGCGGTCGGCACGCGGAACGCCATGCCGGTCAGCTTGCCCTTGAGCTCGGGGATGACCACGCCGACAGCCTTCGCCGCGCCGGTG